>DATKNE010000031.1:0-7997 GCA_035541515.1 Minisyncoccota bacterium
TCGCCGGCGGAGATTCCCCGCTCGCTTCCGCGCCGCTGAAGGCGGCATGACATACTGAAGCATATGTTCGTCATCCGCCGAGAATCCGATAACCCGATACTCGCGCCGCTACGCGACCGGCCGTGGGAAGCGGTGGCCACGTTCAACCCGTCTGCCGTGCGGACGGAAGGAGGCGCGCGCATCTTCTACCGGGCGATGGGAAATCCGGACGCCTTGCAGACGCCGCACGCGGGCGTCTCCTCGATCGGCACGGCGTTCTCCGAAGACGGCGTCCATTTCCATTCAAGGCGCCAGGTCATCGCGCCTGCGGCCGATTTCGACAAGTTCGGGTGCGAGGACCCGCGCGTGACGTACTTCGAAGGCAAGTGGTACTGCTTCTACACCGCGCTCGGCGGCTTCCCGTTCGGGCCGGACAACATCAAGGTCGCGGTCGCGGTCGGGGACACGCCCGAGAACTTCGCGGAACGGCATCTCATCACGCCGTTCAACGCGAAAGCGGCGACGCTCTTCCCCGAACGGGTGAATGGCGACGTCGTCCTCCTGCTCACGGCGCATACGGATTGGACGCAGGATCACCCGCGCCCTACCATCGCGTTCGCGCGCGCCAAGCGCGTCGAGGATTTCTATGAGAAGAGCTACTGGGACGAGTGGCATTCGAAGCTCGAGTCCCACGCCCTGCCTGAGCTGCGCCGCGCCGACGGCGACCACATCGAGGTGGGCGCCGCGCCGGTGAAGACGGCGCTCGGCTGGCTGCTCGTCTATTCCTACATCGAGGACTACTACGACGAGAAGAAGCGGATATTCAGCATCGAGATAGCCCTGCTCGACGCGCAAGACCCCCAGCGCCTCATCTCCCGCACGGAATCCTCGCTCGTCCCGGTCGAGACCTACGAGAACTACGGGCTCGTGCCGCGCATCGTCTTCCCTTCCGGCGCGACCTTGCACGACGAGACGCTCGAGATCTGGTACGGCGCGGCGGACACCGTCGGCGCCAAGGCGAGCGTGCGGCTCTCCGACCTCCTCCACACGCTCAATCCCGAAGACCAGTCGGGCGCCTTCGTGCGCCCGAAGGAGAATCCCATCCTCGCTCCGCGGGGCACGGGATTCGACAGCCGCGACACCTTCAACGCCGCATCCGTCGACCTCGACGGGCAGGTGTACCTTCTCTACCGGGCCATGGATGCGAACAACACTTCGACCGTCGGGCTCGCCGTGAGCAAGGACGGCATACATATCGACGAGCACCTGCCGGACCCTATCTACGTGCCGCGGGCGGATTTCGAGCAGAAACGCGGCAGCCCGACCGGCAATTCCGGGTGCGAAGACCCGCGCATCGTGAAGATAGACAACGCGCTCTACATGACCTACACCGCCTACGACGGCGTGCATGCTCCGCGCGGCGCGATGACCTCGATAAGCGTCGAGGATTTCCTCGCGCGGAAATTCGACCGGTGGAGCCCGCCCATCCTCGTGACGCCGGGCGAAGTCGACGACAAGGACGTCGCGCTCCTTCCTGAGCGCGTGAACGGCCAGTACGTGCTCTACCACCGCATCGACAACCACATCTGCGCCGACCTCGTCCCCGACCTTTCTTTCGCCCACCCCGTATCGCGATGCATCGAGGTGCTCTCGCCGCGCCACGGCATGTGGGACATGACGAAGGTCGGCATCGCCGCCCCGCCCATAAAGGTGCCCGAGGGATGGCTCATGATCTATCACGGGGTCTCGCGCCACGGCACGTACCGCCTCGGCGCGGCGCTTCTCGACCACTCGGGCGTCAACGTGACCGCGCGTATGGCCGACCCCATCTTCGAGCCGCTCGAGAGCTACGAGAAGCAGGGCGAAGTGTCGCGCGTCGTGTTCTCCTGCGGCGCCATCGTGAGAAGCGATGCCCTGTTCCTCTACTACGGCGGCGCGGACAGGGTGCTCGGGGTCGCCATCGCCTCCCTCTCGCGCATCGTCCGCGCGCTCACCTGAACGCCATGCCGCGCGCGATGATGTTCGATCTCGACGGGACGCTCGCGGAGAGCAAGCAGCCGCTTACGAGCGGGATGGCGTCGCTCCTCTCGCAACTCCTCTCGCGGACGAAGGTCGCCGTGGTCTCAGGAGGCGCGCTCGAGCAGTTCCTCGCGCAAGTGGTCTCGAAGCTCCCTGCGGATGCGGAGCTCGGCAATCTCTTCCTCCTCCCCACGTCCGGCGCCGCGCTCTACGACTGGAGGAACGGGGCGTGGCACAAGGTGTACGAAGAACGCCTCTCCGAGGCCGAGGCGGCGAAGATAGCCGCGGCGATGGAGGAAGCCGCGCGCGAGACTAGCGTCGTCGACCTCTCCTCGCAGTCGTACGGCCCGCGCATCGAGCATCGCGGCGGGAGCGTCGCGTTCTCCGCGCTCGGCCAGAGGGCGCCGGTGGCGCTCAAGAAGGAGTGGGATCCCGACCGCGCGAAGCGGCACGCGCTCCGGGAGGCCATCGCGTCGAGGCTGCCGGGGTATTCGGTCGCCATGGGCGGCGCGACCACGATAGACGTGACGAAAGAAGGCATCGACAAGGCGTACGGCATCCACCGGCTCGCCGAGCTTTTGCATATCAAGGAAGAGGACATGGCGTATTTCGGCGACGAGCTCGTCGCAGGCGGCAATGACGAGGCGGTCTTCCGCACGAGCGCGCAGGCGCGTCCGGTCGCCTCCCCGGACGAGACCGCGGACGCCATCCGCGCCGCGCTCGGCGGATAATGCACAGCCCTCCGCCCGCGCGGAAATTACCGCGCTATAGTGTGCGCATTAGCCTCGTAACCTCACGATCATTCGTATGCACCCGCATCATGCGCTCCGCGAAATCGCGAAAGTCGGCACCGGACTCGTCCTCGCCGACCTCGTAAGCGTCATCTGGCTCTCCGCAGCCGGCCTCTTCCCGCTCTCCATCCTCGGCGTCGAGTGGACCGGCGCGATGGTGCCCGAGATTCTCGTCTTCGACGCCGGCATCCTCCTGCTCCTTATCCACTTCGGCTGGAACATGCGGCTTCCCGTGTCTTCCCCGTCCGAGCGCACCCTCCTCTATCTCGCCGGCACGCTCTTCCTCGTGGTCGCGATCGCGCATTTCCTGCGCATCACCTTCGGATGGAGCCTCATCCTCGGCGGGTTCGCCGTGCCGCAGTGGCTCTCATGGATAGGGTTCGCGGTCACCCTCTATCTCTCCTATTCCTCCTTCCATTTCGCGCGGATGCGGCGGCGCTAGCGCGCGAGCCGCGCGAGCCGGATAGTCTCGTACGCGTACTTCCCCTTGAGGGCCGTATAGACGGGTGCCAGGCGCTCGCCGCTTCCTGCGGCGAGCGCTTCCGCTATCTCGTCGAGCGCATCCGACTCGGGCAAAAGATGGGCGAAATCCGCGTGCGCGAGCGCCCCGATTTGAGAGAGCTCTTCGAGGTGCTTCACGATCGTCGCAACGGCGAGGCCGCGCGCCTTCGCCGCGTCCCTGAGGCTCTTCGCATCGCGCACTGCCGAGAGCGTCTCGGCGAGCCGTCCGGGCATCGCGTTCCCCCGCGCATCCGGCCTCACGGGCCGGATGCGCGTCGTCCAGGCTCCGCCCATCGCCTTCACGAACCCTTTCTGCATGCCTTCGAGTTCCGCAGGGGCGAATTCGGCAAACCGTTCGCGCGCCGCTTCCGAAGCGGCGCGGAAATCCCGGTCCTTCTCCAGGATCTCCGGATGCACGAGGAGCGCGCGCTCGTTGATGCCGAGGAGGTGCACGCCGTCGAGCCGGCGCACGCGCGAGAGCGCCACATAGCCTTGCCCGTACTCGAACGCCTTCGAGAGGTCGATGACGGCCGCATCCATGCTCATGCCCTGGCTCTTGTGCACCGTCATGGCATACGCGAGCCGTAGCGGCACTTGCGACACGCTCGCGCGCACCTTGCCCTGCTCTTCCACCTGCCATTCCATCGGCTCGGCAACGACGCGCGCGCGGCCCGCGAGCTCCACGACCGGGAATCCGCTCCCGGGCTCGAATTCGACCACCTTGCCCAAGGAGCCGTTGACGAACTTCCCTTGCGGGGAGTTCTTCGTGAACATCACTTCCGCGCCTTCCTTCAGCTCGAGCGTTTCCGGAGAAAGGCAGCCGCGCTTCAGCCCTTCGACCAGGGAATCCTTGCCGGAAGAAGCCATGAGGAATCTCTTACGGGCTCCCGGGAGCTTCGCGAGCGCTTCCGCATTGAGGCGGTCGACGTCCGCGTTATGCGAGAAGAGCTTCGGCGCGTTCGCGGGATGCCCCTCTCTGCCCGAGCGCCGCGTCATGAGCCGCTCGTAATGGAGCTCCTCGACCGCGCCCGAGCGGATCGCGGAGAGTACCTCGAGGAACTCGGCGTCATCCTGGCGGTACTGCTCGGTGAGGTAGCACACGAGCGGGTTCAGGTCGCGCCAGGTATCGGACTCGTACGCGAACGCCGCCTCGCTTCCGCGCGAGACCGGCGGAAGCTGGAAGAAATCGCCCACGAGCACGACCGTGAGCCCGCCGAACGGGCGATCGGCGCGCCGCACTTCGCGGCAGATCGCATCCGCCGCGGCGAAGGTGGCGGCGGAGAGCATGGAAATCTCTTCGATGATGAGGACCTTCGCCTTCAGGATGCGCCGCGCGACATGCTCCTTGCTCGCGATGCGGTCGATATCCGCGCTCGAGAGGCGGTCCTGCACGCCGATGCCGCTCCAGGAGTGGAGCGTCATGCCGGCGACATGGGTCGCGGCGATGCCGGTCGCCGCGGTGATGGACGGCTCGATGCCGCAGGCGCGAAGCCATGCGACGTAGTCGTTTATGAGATGCGTCTTCCCGCTTCCCGGCTCGCCGGTGAGGAAGACGTTGCCGCCGGTCTTGAGGATGGAGAGGGCCTCCGCTTGCGTCATCCGACAGAGTGTATCAGGAAGCCGCAGGACGCCCCTAGTCCGGCACGCAGGTCCCGCCCGTGTCCGGATGCGACACCTCGAGCTGGCAATGGAAGCCGTCCGCGCAGGTCGGCGCGTCCTTGATGAATCCGCCGCAGTGCGCGCCCGCGGTGCCGCCGCTCTGCGTCACGCTCGGCGTCTCGGTTATCGACATCGCGATATGCGCTTTCTCCCAGAGGATGCCGATGTTGAACGCGACGATGAACGTGCCGACGAAGACCAGTATCGCCGCCACCCATGAGTACCACGTCACCCGGTTCCATTCGATATGCATATGCGCGAAGTATATCGTACGGACGGCCTCGCCCGACGAATCTTTCACCGGAGCGGATTGAGGAGGACGATGGAGAAATTCAGGTACGCCGCGAACGCGACCCAAGCCGCATAGGGGACGAGCAGGTTCCCCGCCCCGCGGTCGATGCGGCGGAAGAGGATGAGCGTCGCGAGGACGGAGCCGAAGAGGACGATGAGTATCCCGAATGCGAGCCGCGGGCTCTGCGCGCCGAAGAACGCCCAGGACCAGACCGCCGTGAGGGCGAGCTGGAAGAGGTAGAGCCAGAGCGCGCGCCGAGCGCGGGCATCTTCCGCACGCTTGTTCCACACCTTCCATGCCGCGATCGCCATGAAGGCGTAGAGTGCCGCCCAGACTGGCGCGAAGACCCACGACGGCGGGTTGAGGTATGCCTTCTGCAGTTCGTCATACCAAGGGCTGAGCGCGCTCTGCGTATACGAGGCCCCGACGGATGCGGCGAGGTATACGAGCGCGAAGGAAGCCAGGAGCGATAGCGCGCGCTTGAGCATCCCGTAATTGTACTCCACGCATTCCTAGTCTTTGCACAGCGCCGTTTTCCACGGGATGCGGACGCTATACTGCATGCATGACGGCCAGCGAGCTGAAGCAGGACCTTGAGCGCGTGATGAAGGGCGAGGTGAGCGACGCGGAAGACGCGCGGAAGAAGGCGTCGCGCGACACTTCCTTGTTCCAGGTGATGCCGGAGCTCATCGCGTATCCGCACGATGCCGCGGACGTGGCCGCCATCGTGAAGGAAGTCCGGCGCGCTAAGGAAGCGGGCGCGGATGTCTCTGTCGCCGCGCGCGCCGCCGGCACCGACATGTCCGGCGGGCCGCTCACCAAAGGCGTCGTCATCTCCTTCACCGAGCACATGAATCATTTCATAGGGTTCGACGGCGACGCGGCGGTCACGGAGCCCGGGCTCTACTATCGCGATTTCGAGAAGAAGACGCTCGAGCGCAGCCTCATCCTTCCCTCCTACCCCGCTTCTCGCGAGATATGCGCCATGGGCGGCATCGTCGCGAACAACTCCGGCGGCGAGCGCACCCTCGAGTACGGCAAGACCGAGAAATACGTCGAGCAGATGAACGTCGTTCTCTCCGACGGCTCGCAGGCGGTATTCAAGCCGCTCAATCGCGAGGAGCTCGCGAGGAAGCGCTCCCAGCGCGACTTCGAAGGCTACCTCTACCGCGAGATGGAGACCCTGCTGAACGACCGCGGAGACATCATCGAGGCGCACCGGCCGAAGGTCTCGAAGAACTCCGCCGGGTACGCCCTCTGGAGCATCCGCGACCAGGCGCGAGGCACGTTCAATCTCGCGAAGCTCATCTGCGGCTCGCAGGGCACCTTGGCGCTCTGGACTCAGGCGAAGCTCGAGCTCGTGCGGCCGAAGGAGCATCGCGCCATGCTCGTGTCCTTCCTCTACGAGCTCGACCGATTGCCGGAAATAGTCGACGCCGTGCTCCCTTTTAACCCCGAATCGTTCGAGAGCTTCGACGACCACACGTTCACGCTTGCCGTGAAGCTCCTGCCCGAGATGCTCGCCCAGATGGGCTTCGCGCGCGCCGCGCGGCTCGGCATCGATTTCATCCCCGAAGCCGCCATGGTGGCGACCGGCGGCGTGCCGAAGCTCATCCTCATGGCCGAGTTCGCCGAAGACACGATCGAGGAGGCCGACCGCAAGGCGGAAGCGGCGCGAGAGGCGCTCGCGAAATTGCACGTGCACGCGAAGATAGAGAAGGACGAGCGCGCTTCCGAGAAGTATTGGATCGTGCGGCGCGAGAGCTTCGCGCTCCTGCGGAAGAACCTCCACGGGCTCTACGCGTCGCCATTCATCGACGACTTCGTCGTGCCGCCCAGTTCCTATCCGCGCTTCCTGCCGAAATTGAACGCCCTGCTCGACGAATACAAGGACCGGTTCATCTACACCATCGCCGGTCACATCGGCAACGGGAATTTCCACATCATCCCGCTCATGGACCTGTCGAAGCCCGAGAGCCGCACGACCGTCCTCGAGCTCGCGCCGAAGGTCTACGACCTCGTCATAGCCGAGGGCGGCACCACGACCGGCGAGCACAACGACGGCATCATCCGCACGCCCTACCTCCCTCAGCTCTTCGGCCCGCACATGATGGCGCTCTTCCGGCGCACGAAAGAGATATTCGATCCCCTGAACATCCTCAACCCTGGCAAGAAGGTCGGCGGCACCTTCGCCGACATCGAGCAGGATATGATTCGCGCATCAGGGTCCGAGGCTTGAACAAACGGCACGGATACGGCGTACTATAGGGCAAGCACGCCTTTACCCTATAAACCCTCCGTTCGCATGAACAGAACCTCCATCGGGAACGCTTTCGGACGCGTGTGGCAGCCGCTCCATCGCTTCGCGCTCGCCCACAAGTTCTGGAGCGCCGTCATCCTGCTCGCCGTCCTCTACGGCGGCTACGAGGCGTACGCGGCCTTCACCGCACCTTCGACCGCGACCCGCTACCTCACGTCGACCGCCGCCACCGGCACGGTCGTGGCTACCCTTTCCGAGACCGGCCAGGTGAGCGCCTCGCACCAGCTCGCGCTCTCGCCGAAGGCATCCGGCCAGATCCTCGGCATCTACGCGCATCCGGGACAGCAGGTCGCGGCCGGGCAGCTCCTCGTCGCGCTCGACGCCTCCGACGCGCAGACCGCGCTCACGGACGCGCAACTGTCGCTCCAGACCGCCGAGCTCACCTACGCGCAGGACACCGCCACCTCCACGCTCGCGCTCACGGCGTTAGAAGCGC
>DATKNE010000032.1:0-2736 GCA_035541515.1 Minisyncoccota bacterium
ACAGCACCGCCCGGGTCGAAGGAGACGCAAGGTGTGGAAACGCTCGCGCCTCCCAGAGTCGGATTCACGGGAAGTACCTTCGCCTTCTCCCCGGGCGCCCTATCCTGTTCGCCACCTCACTTGGTGGCGAACTTCTTTTTATAAAAGCACCGTCGCCTGGTTGTCGGACACCTCGATGATGCCGCCGGCGGCGACGTCGAAGGCGAGCTTCTGCCCGTCTCCCGCTTCGACGCGTATCTCGCCCGCATTCAAGCGAGAGACCAAGGGCTCATGATGAGCAAGCACCTGGAAGACGCCTCCTTCGCCGGGCAAGGTCGCCGAGACTGCTTCTCCGTCGAAAAGATTCTCTCCGACGCGCGCGATAGTGAGATGAAACGTTCTGCTCATACGTGCTTAGCGGTGTTTGGAACGAGAGATGCGGAAAATGATGTCGGATGCAAGGCGCAGGCGAGAAGCGGAACGAGACGTATCGAGCATACGACGAGAGAGCATCGGAGCCTGCAACGCAGCAGACGGCATCATTTTACGTCTTCTATCGACCCCTTCATGTAGAAGGCTTGTTCAGGTTTATCGTCGTGCTTGCCGTCGACGATTTCCGAGAAACCGCGCACCGTCTCCTCGCGCGAGACGTACTGGCCCGGGAAGCCGGTGAACGGCTCGCCGACGAACATCGGCTGAGAAAGGAAGCGCTGGAGCTTCCGGGCGCGGTAGACCGTTTGCTTGTCCTCGTCGGAAAGCTCTTCGATGCCGAGGATGGCGATGATGTCCTGCAGGTCCTTGTAGCGCTGAAGGACGCGCTTCACTTCAGAGGCGACGCGGTAGTGCTCTTCGCCGACCACGTCCGGCGTGAGCGCGGCCGAAGACGACTCCAAGGGGTCGATGGCCGGATAGATGCCGAGCGAGGCGAGCGCGCGAGAAAGCACGACGGTGCCGTCGAGGTGCGCGAAGGTCGTCGCAGGAGCCGGGTCGGTCAGGTCGTCTGCCGGCACGTATACCGCCTGCACGGACGTGATGGAGCCCTTCTTCGTGGACGTGATGCGCTCTTGGAGCTTGCCCATCTCTTCCGCCAAGGTCGGCTGATAGCCCACGGCCGACGGCACGCGGCCGAGAAGCGACGATACTTCGGAGCCCGCCTGGATGAAACGGAAGACGTTATCCATGAAGAAGAGCACGTCCTTGCCGCCCTCGTCGCGGAAGTATTCCGCCATAGTGAGGCCGGAGAGCGCCACGCGCGCGCGGGCGCCGGGCGGCTCGTTCATCTGGCCGAAGACGAGCGCCGTCTTCTCGAGCACGCCGGAGTCTTTCATCTCGTGGTACAGGTCGTTGCCTTCGCGCACGCGCTCGCCCACGCCGGCGAACACCGAGTAGCCGCCGTGTTCGGTCGCTACGTTCCGGATGAGCTCCTGGATGAGCACGGTCTTGCCGACGCCCGCGCCGCCGAAGAGGCCGACCTTGCCGCCCTTGATGAACGGCACGATGAGGTCGACGGCCTTGATGCCGGTCTCGAACACTTCCGCCTTCGTCGTCTGCTCGTCGAACGACGGCGCATCGCGGTGGATAGGCAGGCGCGGCGTGCCTTTGGCCATCGGCGTCCCGTCATCCACCGTCTCCCCGAGCACGTTGAAGAGGCGGCCGAGCCCCGTTTCGCCGACCGGCACGGAAATCGGCCCGCCGGTCGCCTTGGCGCTCTCGCCGCGCGCGAGCCCGGCGGTCTCGTTCATCGAGATGGCGCGCACGCGGTCGAGCCCCAAGTGCGACGCCACCTCGAGCGTGATGGCGCCATGCTCCTTCGTCTTCTCTATGAAAAGCGCATCGCCGATCGCGGGACGATTCTCCGCGAAGTGCACGTCGACGACCGGTCCGATGATTTCCGTGATCTTGCCGTTCATGATGGTAAAGCTAGCAGATTGATAATTACGCGGCTAACGCCTCGCGGCCGCCGACGATTTCGGAGACCTCGCGCGTGATGGCCGCCTGGCGCAGCTTGTTGTAGGTGCGCGTGAGGTCGCGCACGACCTCCTTCGACTTGTCGCTCGCGTTCTTCATCGCCACCATGCGCGCCGAGTGCTCGGACGCTTTCGCTTCGAGGAAGAAATGATAGAGCATCGCCGCGGCGAGCCGCGGGACGAGCGAATCGAGGATGTCCGCGTCTTCCGGCTCGACCGAGTACGCGGGCACGGCCTCCGGCGCGCCGAGCTCGCTGAACTTCCCTTTCTCGGGCACGATGTCCTGCACGAGCTTTTGTACGCCGTCGAGCGAGAGCGGGAGCAGCGTGCGCACGGTCGGCGCCTGCTCGAACGTGGATTTGAAATTGCTGTAGGCGACGAGGACCTGGTCGAACTCCTTATCTATGAATCTCCGGGCCACTTCTCCCGAGAGCTCCTCCATGACCGGGAGCTCGACCTCGTCCTTGCGGTTCTCCCACTGCCGCGCGATCTCGTAGCCGCGGCGCGCGAAATGCTCATAGCCCTTCTTGCCGTAGCCGAAGACCATGACCGCCTCCTTCGGGTAGGCCGCGAGCGCGTCGGCGGCCGCTTTCAGCACGCCGGAATTCAAGGCGCCTGCGAGACCCTTGTCGCTCGTGAGGATGACGAGCGCGAGCTTCTTCGGGGGTCGCACGGCGGTCAACGGATGCCGCGCGAGGTCGGCGCCGCCGGAGAGCCGCGCGAGTATCTGGAGCGCCGCGCGCGCGTACGGACGGCCGGCAAGCGCCGCGCCTTGGGTCTTGCGCATCTT
>DATKNE010000033.1:0-2019 GCA_035541515.1 Minisyncoccota bacterium
TCTGGTACTGTTTGGGCAACGGATGTCCGCTCGCGCGGACTTTCTTTACAAAAACGTGCGACATACATAACCCATAGTGACCATGATCGATCTCAAGACAATGAACGCAGTGCTCGGCGAATTCGAGGACCGGGGCATCACCCGCTCCACGATGATCGACGCCATCGAGAACGCGCTCGCGACCGCCTACAAGCGCGAGTACGGCAAGCGCGGCCAGGTGGTGCGCTCGAAGCTCGATACGAACACCGGCACCGTCTCGTTCGAGCAAGTGAAGACCGTCGTTGACGAGTCTACCGTCCGCTTCCCCAAGGAGGGCGAAGAGGAGGTCGTGGAAGAGCATCCGCACGCGTTCCATCATGAGGAGGAAGTGCTCGCGGAGGGCGAGCTCCCGCGCTTTGATGCGGAGAAGCACATCCTGCTCGCGAACGCGAAACTGATGAAGCGCGACGCCCAGCTCGGCGAGGAGATCGTCTTCCCGCTCGAGCCGCAGGACGATTTCGGCCGCATCGCGGCGCAGACCGCGAAGCAGGTCGTCATCCAGAAGGTCCGCGAGGCCGAGAAGATGAGCATGATGGAGGAGTTCGGCGAGAAGAAGGGCGAGATAGTGAGCGGCATCGTCCAACGCATGGAGCGCGGAGCAATCTTCGTCGACCTCGGCCGGACGACCGGCATCATCCCCTACGAGGAGCAGATCCCGGGCGAGCACTACCGCATGGGCGAGCGCATCCGCGCCTACCTCTACGCGGTGGACGAGGGCTTCCGCGGCGTGTACCTGCGCCTTTCCCGCGCGCATCCGAAGTTCGTCGTGAAGCTCTTCGAGCTCGAGGCGCCGGAACTCGCTTCCGGGGCGATAGAAGTGAAGGCGCTCGCGCGCGAGCCGGGCAGTCGCACGAAGATCTCGGTCGCATCGCTTGACCCGCACGTGGATCCGGTGGGCTCGCTTGTCGGCCAGCGTGGCGTGCGCGTCTCGACCGTCATGGCGGAAATAGGCGGCGAGCGCATCGACATCATCGAATGGAACGACGACGCGAAGGAATTCGTGAAGGAAGCGCTCTCCCCCGCCACTCCGATCTCCATCGAGCTCAATGAGGCGGAGCATCGCGCGACCGTGACCGTTTCCGAAGACGAGCAGTCCTTGGCGATCGGGCGCGGCGGCCAGAACGTGCGGCTCGCGGCGAAGCTCACCGGCTGGAACATCGACATCGTCTCTGCGGGCGCCGGCGAAGTCGTCGGCGCGGACGCGAGCGAGGACCGGGACCCTGCTGAAGAGGCCGGCGTCATGCCGACGGTGAGCGACGAAGTCATCACCTCCCCGGAGGAGGAGAAGACCGCGCTTCCCGCCGAAGAGGAGACCACCGAGCTCCCGGCTTCGGACGAGACGGTCGCCGACCGCGAGGAAGATCGCGACAAGGCGAAAGACGAATGAGCGGTACGCTATACTCCGTCGCATATGAACATGCTGCATGACATCGAGGCGGGCGCGAAGGACGCGATGAACGTCATCATCGAGATCCCCCGCGAATCGCACAACAAGTACGAGATCGACAAGGCGACCGGCCTCATCAAGCTCGACCGCGCGAACTACTCTTCGGCGGCGTATCCGTTCGACTACGGCTTCGTGCCGCAGACGCTGTGGGATGACGGCGACGCGCTCGACGTCATCGTGCTCACGACGTATCCGTTGAACGTGGGCATCCTCGTCTCCGCGCGCCCGGTAGCGCTCCTTAATATGCTCGACGGCGGCGACGCTGACGACAAGGTCATCGCCGTGCCGGTTGACGACAAGCGCTGGGACGACGTGCAGGACCTCGCGGACCTCAATCAGCACACGCTGAAGGAGATCCAGCATTTCTTCGAGACGTACAAGCAGCTGAAGGGCAAGCCGGTCGAAGTGAAGATCGGCGGCTATAAGGGCAAGGCCGAAGCGGAAGCGGCGTTCGAACGCGCGCGCAAAATGTACGAGGAGAAGAAGTAAGTTTCTCCTTTTGCACGAGGCGGGGGGCGCGTTGGGGCGCCCGC
>DATKNE010000034.1:0-5407 GCA_035541515.1 Minisyncoccota bacterium
CCTGCTTGGCGCGGGCGACATGCTCTACCTCTCGAGCGACATGCAGAAGCCGGTCCGGCTCCAGACGGCATTCATCGCCGAGACGGAAGTGAAGAAGGTCTCGAGCTACATCAAGCAGAACAACGCGGGCGACTTGAACGCCATCGACCTCGGCGGCAATGGCGCACACGCCGAACCGAATGACGTCATCGGGCTCGCAAACGGCGACTTCGACGACGATGTGGACGACGACCTGTATGAGGAGGCGCGCGGCGCGGTGGAAGAAGCCGGTCGCGCCTCGACGAGCTACCTGCAGCGCAAGCTCAAGATCGGCTACAGCCGCGCCGCGCGCCTCATGGACGTGCTCGAAGCCAAGGGCGTCATCGGGCCGGCAGACGGATCGAAGCCACGCGAGGTGCTCTCGCGCACGGGTGCCGCGCCCGCTTCCGATACCATGGACGGCGACGACGCGGAGGGGTTCTGACGATGACGCGCTACCTGCTTGCCGCGCTTCTCATCCTCCTTCTCGGCTACGGATTCCTCAAGGCCGAGCCGCTCCTCTTCGGCCCTACGCTCGCCGTGGCAGAGCCTAAAAACGGAACGAGCGTGCCGGGCGGGATAGTGAGCGTCTCGGGCCGGTCGCTTCGCGCCGCGGCCCTGACCCTCGACGGAGCGCCGCTCCTGCCCGAGGCCGACGGCCGCTTCTTTGCGACCCTTTCCCTCCCCCAGGGAGGGTCTATACTTACTCTCGTCGCCACCGACCGGTTCGGCCGGAGCGTGACGAGGACCCGCAGCATTTACGTACCGTAATCCATCGCTATGCCCGCAAAATTTGGAAAGAAGAAGGAACCGAAGCCCGCGAAAGAAGTCGCCGCGGCGACGGCCGACAAGTCCGAGAAGCAGAAGTCCATCGACCTCGCGCTGAAAGAGATTCGCACGAAGTTCGGCGACGAAGCCATCACCACGTTTGGCGCGGGCAAGGTCGAGAAGATACCCGCCATACCGACCGGTTCCATAGGGCTCGATGCCGCGCTCGGCATCGGCGGCCTCCCCCGCGGGCGCATCATCGAGATATTCGGTCCGGAGTCTTCCGGCAAGACGACCTTGGCGCTCCATGTGATCGCCGAGGCGCAGAAAGGCGGCGGCATCGCGGCGTTCGTCGACGCCGAGCACGCGCTCGACCCGGAATACGCGCGTCGCATCGGCGTGAAATTGCCCGAGCTCCTCATCTCTCAGCCGGACACGGGCGAACAGGCCTTGGACATCGTCGAGTCCCTTGTGCGGAGCGGGAACGTCGACGTCATCGTCGTGGACTCGGTCGCCGCGCTCACCCCGAAGGACGAGATCGAAGGCGAGATGGGCCAGCAGCACGTAGGCAAGCAGGCGCGGCTCATGAGCCAGGCGCTCCGGAAGCTGACCGCGATCGTCTCTCGTAGCAAGACCATCGTCATATTCATCAATCAGATCCGCATGCAGATCGGCGTGATGTTCGGGAACCCCGAGACCACGCCGGGAGGCAAAGCCTTGAAGTTCTATACGAGCGTGCGGCTCGACATCCGGCGCATCGCTTCGATCAAGAAGGGCGAGGAAGTAGTCGGCGGACGGGTCCGCGTGAAGGTGGTGAAGAACAAGGTGGCCGCGCCTTTCAAGACGACCGAGTTCGATCTCCTCTACAACGAGGGCATCAGCCGCGAAGGCGAGCTCATCGCGCTTGGCGAGAAGTTCGGTCTCGTGGCCAAGAGCGGCGCGACCTACAAGATGGGCGAGGAGAAGCTCGCGGTCGGCTACGACGCGACCCGCACCTACCTGCGCGACAACAAGGATGTCGCGAAAAATCTCCTCAAGCAGATCCGCGAGAAACTCGCGGAGAGCTAGGTACTTACGCGTACGTGGGCGAGAAGTAATCCGCGACGCCGCGGACTATCTCTCGCGCGAGGAAGACGAACGAGCCGAACGCCGCGACGACGAGCCCCTGCACGACGAAGCGCGTATGCTCGAAGGCATAGAGGAGGTAGAGTGCGCGGCCCGCAAAGCCCTGCGGCCCGTTCTCGAACACTTTCGCGACCCACACTTCCCTCCCGATGCCCCAGAGGGCGAGGAGCGCGACGCACAGCGCGAAGACGCCGCCTGAGACGAGGAGGCGCAGCCACGAGATGCGGCGCACGCGGCGCATCACGGCGCGTTCGATGGGAGAAGGCTCATTCATACGGGAGCGGAGCGGACGGCTCCGAAAAACCGAGGGTTAGACTCGGCCTAGCGGCCCGGAGCGCACTCGGTTTTTGCGAGCCGTCCGTGGAATTAATCATGGCGTTGTTCATCATACGCTTGTTTGAAAAGCTTCTTCGCGCGATGCACGCGGGTCTTCACCGCGGGGATGGTGAGGTTCTCGGACGCGGCGATCTCCTCCTGCGTCTTCCCCTCGATGAATTGCAACCGCAGGATGCGCGCGGCGGTTTCGGGGATCTTCGACAACGCGGCGAGCACCTCGTTCCTGATCGAGAGGTCTTCGAGGAATTCCGCCCTCGCGTCCGGCAAGGACTCGTAGTGCTCGGGCTCGAGCTCGGTGCGCGCCCGCGACTCGGCCATCTTGCCGCGGTACTTCGTGTACGCGACGCGGTTGAGGACCGTGTACGCCCAGGACGAGAACGAGGCGCCGTCCTGCGGGCGGTAGGTGTGCGCATAGAGGTACATCTTCGTGAACGCGTCCTGCACCGCCTCCTCCGCGTCTTCCTTGGAGCGCAGGATGGTCCGCGCGCGGCGCAAGAGAGGCGCCTCGTACCGTCGCACGAGGAGCGCGAAGAGCTCGGGCTCCTGTTTCGAGCGCGCGAGCACCTGCGCGTCCGTGAGCGCGCTCCCGTCTTCGGATGGGGTTGAAAAAGCCATCGTTTCGGCTATCATACGCTCGACTCCGCTTTATACCAACCTTATAACCGCCGCGAGGCGTTTTTAGTTTCCACCCGTATGGCAGTGCTCTCCTATAACGAAATCCTTCCGAAATCCGTCATCGAATACAACGGCGAGCCTTACGAGGTCTTGTCTTCGCACATCTTCCGCATGCAGCAGCGCAAGCCCGTGAACCAGACGCGGCTGCGGCACCTCGTCACCGGCAAGGTCACGGAAATCTCGTTCCACCAGAACGAATCCGTCACGGAAGCGGACGTGAACCGCATGAACGCGGTCTATCTCTATACCAATCGCGGCGAGAGCTGGTTCGCGGAAGCGGGCAAGCCTTCGAACCGGTTCTCGTTCCCCGAGGACGCCGTGCACGACAAGATCCAGTGGCTCACGCAGAACGCGCCGGTCGAGGTGCTCACCTACAACGAGAAGCCCATCACCGTCTCTATCCCGGTGAAAGTCGACCTCGAGGTGGTGGAAGCGCCGCCGGCTATCAAGGGCGACACCGCCACCGGCGGCAACAAGGCCGTGAAGCTCAAGACTGGCGCATCCGTGAACGTCCCGCTCTTCATAAACGCCGGCGACATCATCCGCATCAACACGGACGAAGGCACGTACGTAGAACGCGTGAGCAAGTCGTAGATTTTGCTATACTCCGTCCAGAACATGAGCTACCCCGCAAGGGGTTGACGCAGGTCCCGGACGGGGTCTGGTGTGACAGTAATGGCGTTCATACGAAATCTGCGCAAGGGCCTTGCGGGGCTCCTTATAGGCCTTGCATGGATATTCCGTCCCGGATGCGGTTCTGAAACCTCACGGGGTCCCGAAAGGGAGCCGCATCTGAATACCCGAGGGCTCGCTGGAAATCCCAGCGAGCCCTCGTCTTTTTTCTTGTTCTTGCGTCCGAACTACGGAGCGACGAACGGGAGGAAGGCCATGAAGCGCGCGCGCTTTATCGCGTTCGCGATGTCGCGCTGCTTATTCGCCGGGATGCCCGTGCGCTTCTTGGAGAGCATCTTCGCGTGCGGGTTCGTGAACAGCTTCAGGTACTCGACGTCCTTGTAGTCGATGAACTTCTTGATCTCTATCTCTTCCCGTTCAGCTTGGTATGCCATAGGTGATTCTTAATCGGTATTAAAACGGTATGTCTTCCGGGTTGATCTCCTCGTCTGGGTACTGGATCTCCTCTCCCGAGGATTTCGCCGGCGCCTCTTCCCGCGGCTCGGAGACGGACGCCCCGCCGCCGCGCTGTCCGCCGTCGCCGAACTGGAAGTTCTCGACGACGATCTCGGTGCGGTACTGCTTCTTGCCGTCCTCCTTCCCTTCCCAGGAACGCGTCTGGATGCGTCCTTCGACGTAGAGCGGGCGGCCTTTCTTCATGTACTGCGCGATGATTTCCGCCGGGCGGCCGAAGGCGACGATGTTGTGGAACTCGGTCGCCTCCTGCTTCTGTCCGTTCTTGTCCTTGTAGGTGCGGTTCGTGGCGAGACCGAAGGAGACCACCTGGCCGCCAGACGGAAGGGCCCGGAGCTCCGGGTCGCGGGTCAGGTTGCCGTAGAGGAATGCCTTGTTGAGGTACATCGTCGTTAGGCGGCAGCGCTCTCGAGGGCGGCGTCGAGCGTGGCGTCATTCGCCTCCTCGGCCTCGTTCTTCGCCTCAGGCGTGCTGCGCGAGAGCTCGCGCATCTCGACCGCGTGGCGCGCCGCGTCCTTCGACGTGATGACGTCTATGAAGCGGATGATGCGGGAATCGCCTTTGGCCGCGGAGAGCACTTCCTCGTGCTTCGCCGCGGAGGTCTCGTACGCGATCCAGGCGAAGTATGCCGAATCGAAATCCCGGCGGCCGCTCGTCTCCTGGCGGGAGATCGTATACGCGAGCCGCACCTTCTCCGGCTCGCCCTCGGCGACGATAGCGCCCTGCGCCTCCACCATCGAGCGGAGCTCCTGGTATGCCTTCTTCACCTCTTCCGACGGAAGTTCCGGGTCGAGATGGAACCCGAGCTCGTATACGCGCGAGACGTCGGAACCTTCGAGGTCCGCGCCTTCCTGCATCTCCGCGTCGTTCTTCCGTGCCATAGTAGGCGCATCCTAGCACACGCTTTCCTGCCCCGCAATCGGCGCGAGAAAGCGGTTTCGGCTCAAAAACCGAACAGATTCCTCGCATTTTTGACGAGCGCGGCGCGGACCGTCTCCGGGTCCTCGTCCCGCAGCTCGGCGATTTTCGCCACGACGTCCTCGACCGCGAGCGGGTCGTTCCGGGAGCCTCTCGGGCGGCTCGCGCTCGGCACGTATGGAGCGTCGGTCTCCGAGAGGATGGAGGCGAGCGGCGCGGCCCTCACCACCGCATCGTAGTCGCGGGCGAATGTGATGACCGCCGTGAAGGAGACGGTGAACCCGAGCGCCGTGAGCTCCCGCATCTCCTCGACTCCTCCCACGAAGAAATGGATGTCGCCGCGAAGGTTCGGGTATTTCCCTTTCGCCTCCCGTAGGAGCGCGATGAGGTCGCGGTACGCGTCCTGCGTCCCTTTGCTCGG
>DATKNE010000035.1:0-8798 GCA_035541515.1 Minisyncoccota bacterium
GTCGTGACGCACTTCCTCGTCGCATCCGCGCACGCGGACCTCCTCTTCTTCTCCACGGCCGGCAAGGCGTACCAGCTCAAGATGTACGAGATACCGGAAGGGAAGCGCGCGACGAAGGGCAAGTCCATCATGAACTTCCTCCCCTTGGCGGCGGACGAGAGCGTGACGAGCGTGCTCGCGGTGCCGAAGGGCGCGGCGCTTGAGGCGGCGTCGGTCGCGTTCGTGACTCAGGAAGGCGTGGTGAAGAGGGTGGCCGCGAAGTCGTTCGCGGACGTGCGCCGCTCGGGCATCATCGCGATAAGCCTCAAGAAAGGCGATTCGCTCGTCGCCGCGCACCTGTGCGGCGACGGAGACACCGTTTCCATAGTGACCGCGAAAGGCCAGTCCATCCGGTTCGAGGCGGAAGACGCGCGCGAGATGGGCCGCACCGCCGCCGGCGTGCGCGGCATGTCGGTCAAGAAAGGCGACCGCGTGGTCTCGGCAGAAGTGGTCCCGGCAGACGCGAAAGACGCGCGGCTCCTCGTCGTGATGAGCAAGGGCTACGGCAAGCAGACGTCGTTCAAGGAGTACAAGATCCAGGGCAGGGGAGGCTCCGGCATCAAGACGGCGGAAGTGACGCCGAAGACCGGGGAGATAATCGGCGCGAAAGTCGTCTCGGGCGACGCGACGGAAGAAGAGGAACTCGTCGTCATCTCGAAGAAGGGGCAGGTCATCCGCACGAAGGTCTCGGAAATCCCGACCCTCTCCCGCGCGACCCAGGGCGTCCGGGTCATGAAGCTGTACGAAGGCGACAGTATCGCCAACATGGTCGCGCTATAATCGTGCAGTAACAAGCCTCACCCATATCATCCATGTCCGAGAAATTCCCGAGCTCGCCGGAAACGCCTAACGAGATGGAGTCGTATGCGCTCGAGCAAGACCGCAAGAAGCTCGAGAAACTCCGGAGCATTTCACCGGAAGCGGCTGAGATCATAGAACGGATCAAGGACCCTTCGTTGCCCCGCGAGACGTTCTTGGACGAGATCGAGAGGTTCAACGCCCTCACGAGCGGCGAGGCCGCGGGCAGGTATGAAGACCTGTTCGTAAACGTCTCGAAGGAACGATGGGCGAGAGTGAAGATATTCGAGAACGGGCGCATCACGCTGAGCGGCTCATCGCACGAAGCCTGACTATCGAGGGGGTACCGTTATCAACAGGTGGCCTGCAACCGCTTGATTTTTTGCAAAACTTGTGGTATCGTGATTTCGTGCTGAAATTGCAGGGATGGCGATAGTGCTGTCCCGGGAGGAGTGAGATGGCTTGGCAAGTGGTTGTTGCCGTTGTGGCCGCCTGGCTCTTAATCCAGTTGCCCCTCGGCATGCTGATCGGGACCCACCTCAAGCGAATGAGGGAACCGTTACTCTCAAGTGAATGGGGGAACCGTTACCCCGTCGCGGGCGAGACCTAGACGGAACATTTCGTTCGACGGGAGGCGCGGTGCGCCTCCTCTTTTATTTTCGTCGGGGCGATAGACGTGTGCATTGCGCGCGAGACTTCGGTCTCGCGCGTGCTACTTTTAATGCAATGAGTTCCGCATTCAGCGATCCTCGCGAGAATCTGCTTCAGCTCGGCCTCCATGAAGGCGCGAAGGTCGGCGACTTCGGCGCAGGAAGCGGCCACTACGCGCGCGCGGCCGCCGCGATAGTCGGCGGCGACGGGAAGGTGTACGCGGTTGACGTGCAGGAAGACATCCTGAAGCATCTGAAGCTCAATTCGCACGAGCGCCATCAGCACATCATCGATACGGTGTGGGGCGATATCGAGAAGCTCGGCGGGAGCCGCCTCAGGGAACATTCCCTCGACGCGGTCATCCTCGCGAACACGCTCTTCCAGGTGCACGACGTGAATGGCCTCCTCGCGGAGATCAAGCGGGTGCTCAAGCCGGGCGGCAAGCTCCTCGTCATCGACTGGGCAGGCTCCTACGGCGGCATGGGCCCTGCGCCCGAGCGCGTCGTGTCCGAGCACAAGGCCGAGGAGCTCTTCATAAGCGGCGGCTTCCACAAGGTAAAATCATTCCGCGGCGGGCCGCACCATTACGCCATCGTCTTCTCCGTACCCGAAATATGAAATTCCGCATCACGCTCTTCCAGGGAATCTTCCTCGGCGTCTTCGCGCTCGCGGCGGTCATCGGGCTCTTCGTCTTCGCGACCTACACCGGCTCGGGCGGCGGGAACGCCATCGGCACGGTCACTATCTGGGGCACGCTGCCGGAGAGCCAGGTTCAGACCGCGCTCGCCACGATCATCCGCAACGACCAGACCTTGAAGAACGTCACGTACGCGCAGAAAGACGCCTCGACCTTGCCGAGCGAGCTCACCGCGGCCATCGCCGCCGGCACGCCGCCGGACCTCGTGCTCGCGTCGCAGGAAGAGCTCGTGCCGCTCTCGAGATTCCTCGCGCCCATCCCCGCCTCGACGCTTTCCGCGCGCACGTTCCAGAACACGTTCATCGGGGAAGGGAACTTGCTCGCGGCCGCGGACGGCTACTACGGCATCCCGTTCCTCGTCGATCCGCTCGTGCTCTTTTCCAATAATTCCATCCTCTCGTCCGACGGGATCGCGACGCCGCCTGCGACGTGGGAGGCGCTCACCGGGCTCGTGCCGAAGGTCGCGCAACTGACCGATTCCCGCTCCGTCACGCGCGGGCTCATCGCGCTCGGCACCTACGCGAACGTGCATGACGCGCGCGCCATCCTCTCGACCCTGTTCTTCCAGGCGGGCGTGCGGGTCTCGGGACGCTCCGCGCAGACGGGACAGCTCATCGCCGACCTCGGCACTGCCGCAAGCGGGGTGCCGCCCGGCCAGGCCGTCCTCGGCTTCTACACGCAGTTCGCCGACCCGACGAAAGTCTCCTACACCTGGAACGCGTCCCTGCCGGATTCCGAGCAGGCGTTCCAGAACGGAGACCTGGGGCTCTACCTCGGCTTCGCTTCCGAGGCGCGCTACCTCGCGCAGGCGAATCCGAATCTCGATTTCGACGTATCGCCCGTGCCACAGCCTGCGACCGCGGCGACGAAGACGGGCTTCGGCCTCCTGTATTCCCTCATGGTGCCGCGGAGCGCGCCGAACCCGAACGGCGCGTACCAGACGGCCTCGAAGCTCGCCGGGGACGCGGCGCAGGCGGCGTTCGCCTCGGCGACCGGGCTCGCGCCCGCCTCGCGCTCCGCGCTCGGCTCCGCTCCGGACGATCCCATAGCGGCGGTGGCATACGCCGAGGCGCTCTATGCGAACGGATGGCTGTCTCCACAGCCGTATGACACCGACACCGTATTCTCGGATATGATAGGGAACGTGATAAGCGGACGCACCACCCTCCAGACCGCGCTCCAGCAGGCGCAAGCCCGGCTGTCCGCCTTCCTTGAACAATGACCCGCCTCGCTGCCATCATTTTCGTTTCGTTCTTGTTGTCGGCGCCGCTCGTCGCGCTCGGACAATCTCAGACCATCGGCCCTTCCGGTAACACGACCAACACGACCGGGCAGACGATCGGCTCTTCCGGCAACACCAACTCCGTAGGTTTGTATAACCCGCTCAGCTCCGGCTCGAGCCTCGAATCGTTCGTGCTCAACCTCCTCGATCTCATCACGAACGTCATCGGCCCCATCATCGTCGTGTTCATGGTGGTGTACGTCGGCTTCCTTTACGTCACCGCCCGCGGCAACGAGAGCAAGATAAGCGCGGCCCATGACGCATTCCTTTGGACGGTGGTCGGCGCGCTCATCCTGCTTGGCGCGAAAGCCATCGCGCTCGCGATCGAGGCGACCGTGCAAGGGCTCTCCGGCAGCTAGCATGACCTTCAAGGATTTCGTCGGCGGCGGAACGCACGGCATCATCGGGGCTCTGAACGTCGTCGTCGTCCCCGTCATCTTCACGCTCGCGTTCCTCGTGTTCATCTACGGCGTGTTCAAGTATTTCTTCCTGCATGGCGACAGCGACACGAGCCGGGCTGAGGGGCGGCAGTTCATCATCTGGGGCATCATCGGCATGGCCGTCCTCTTCTCGACGTGGGGGCTCGTGAACATCCTGTTATCCACTCTCGGCATCTCGGTGTACTAGCGCGGGATGCCATACTCGGAGCATATGCAAACCCTGTTCAAGTCCCGTTTCGCCAAAGGAATCCTCGCATCCGCGCTCTTCCTCGTGCCGTTTGCCGCCCAGGCGGCTTTCTCGATCTCCCTCGGGTATTCGAGCGGAACCGGCAGCTGCGGCGCATCCAGCCTCTCGCTCTGCGGCATCGGCAGCCTCATCATCGGCATCATCAACAACATCCTCGTGCCGGTGCTCTTCGCGATCGCGTTCATCGTGTTCCTCTACGGCATCGCGAAGGCGTACATCTTCTCGCACGGGGAGCCGGGCGCCGTTTCCGAAGGGCACCGGCTCCTCCTCTGGGGCCTTCTCGGCTTCGTCGCCATGATCTCGCTCTGGGGGCTCGTGAACATCGTCGCGAACACGTTCGGGCTCGGAGGGTACAATTCGCCTTCGACGCCGACGTACTATCCGCACAGCTAGGGCCTCGCTCGCGTACCTCATGATAAACATCCAGTATCTCTCGCAGTTTTCCGGAAGCATCATCGGCGCGATAAACGGCATCATCATCCCGGTCCTCTTGGCCGTCGCGTTCCTGTTCTTCATCTGGGGCATCGTCAACTACTTCATCTTCGGCGCCGCCGACAGCGGCAAGCGCGCGGAGGGGGGAACGTTCATGCTCTGGAGCATCATCGGCTTCGCTGTCATCTTCTCCGTATGGGGCCTCGTCTGGGTCGTCATCTACACCGTCGGCATCGGCCCGGGCGGAGCGCCGCCGCCGTACCCGACCCTCTAAGGGCTATCCACACGGACGCCCCTGGCGCGTTGCTTCGGCCTCCTGAGGCGCTAGAATTAGCCTTGTTATCCTTTCACCAACCTATGAAAAAATCTCTCGTCTACGTTTCCGGGGCGCTCGCGGTGCTCGCGCTCCCTCTGGTGTCCTTTGCCGCTACGCCGATCAACGACCTCACCGGCGTGGGCAATTTCATCATCAGCTTCATCAATAACATCATCGTTCCGGTCCTGTTCGCCGTCGCGTTCATCGTATTCCTCTGGGGCGCCTTCCAGACCTTCATCATCGGCGCCACCTCCGAAGGCGTGAAGGAGAACGGCAAGAACCTCATGCTCTGGGGCCTCATCGGCTTCTTCGTGATGGTGTCCGTGTGGGGCCTCGTGAACATCCTCACCGGCACGATCTCCTTCAGCAACAACAACGGCCCGAGCTCGGTGCCGGGCGCGGGAGTGCATGTGAACAATCCGTAATCCAGCAAAGGACGAGAGATTCCGACAGCCGCGCCTCCGCGCGGCTGTCGCTTTTATCCCCGCATCCTGAGCGCCGGCCTGGAGGGGGACTGGTAAGATACTCCCATGGCACAGGTGTACGCGTTCATCGGCAGGGTAGTAGACCAGATAATCAACCCGCTCATACTCCTTATGGCGGCGGTGGCCTTCGTGGTATTCGTATGGGGCGTGTTCGAGTTCATCCGCAACGCGGGCGACGCGAAGGCGCGCGAGGAAGGGCAGAGGGCGATCTTCTGGGGCTTAGTAGGCCTCGTCATCATCTTCGGCGCGTACGGCATCATCAACGTCGTTCTGGATACCGCCGGTCTGCCGAACATCCAGCCGCACAGCTTCACCCACCCCTAGCCTGAGACGAGACAAAGAAGAAGACCGCCGTGGCTATAGAAGCCAGGCGGTCTTTCAGTTTTGAAGGAACTCATGAGGGGAGCTTCTCCGGGCAACCCGCCGGATAGTCCTTCTCGGGCATTAGCCGATACTTGATCTCGATGCTGCCCTTCGGAGAGTAGGCCCGATACAGATTCAGGCCTTTTGGCAACCACACCGGGGCGACATCGCCCGAGTAGGTGGAACAGAACAAGTACTCGTTCTCCTTCGTCGGCCGGTCGGCCCTGAAGAAGGGCGAGGTGTTCTCAGTCAGGGTGTACGTGTTCGTCACATCCGGACTGAACGGTTCCGGATCCTTGTTGTACGCCTGTTCGCTGTCCTGCCTCGTCATCCACCAGCTTTGGACGCCGGCCGCGAGAGGACAGAAGATGAACAGGAAAACTGCCAATCCGAACGTCGTTCGGATAAGAATCTTCCCGTCCGCTTCGGACCCTGTCCATCTCGAGAAGAGACGGATAAGAGCAGTTGCCCCAAAGAAGCTGAGCAAGACCGGGTAGTTAGCCCAAGCCCAATGCCCAACCACCGCAAAGCTCGGTGTGCCCCAGTCAGGAATCCACGAGAGCACTCCCGGCGGGCGACGAACGATGCCGAACGCCAGAAGGGGGAACGCTACAAGCTCAAACAAGATGACGACGACGATGACTGTCCTTCTGAGGTATTTCCAGCGAGTTGGCTCTCCGAGCCAATTCAGCCCAGAACCGAACCACCCAAAACCACCAGAGATGATTGTATAGGTGGAACGCGCCACCCCCGAGACCCGGGGAGTGATTCCCCTCGAATGCCAGGAGTTGTTGGCTCGTAGGATCGCAGCGATCGTGATCAGGATGACCACTCCGATGCACGCATAGACGAAGTCGATTGACTTGAAGAAGTCCATCATCCGTTATCTCCTTGTGCGGGTCGCGGCTGATTCGTCGAACCCACGGTTATGGTTTTCAGCGTGCCGCCGATATCGGCAGATACCAGGCTCACGTTTGAGCCGGTCTTCTGTAGCGTCTCGAACCCTTTTTGGGCAAGAAACAGGTTAATGGCCTGTTCATCGGTGAGCATGATGGGGTTCGGGCCTTGAGCGAGGCCGTCTTTCATCTGACGCACCGGCTCCCAATAAGAACGGGAGCGATTGATCGCTTCCTTCGCATCGGCTTCGCCGCGGAGCTCGCGTTCCCGCAGTTCGATAAGGATCTGCGGCAGATCGAGATCTTTGACCGTGATTCCCTTGCCGGGAAACGGGTAGACGCCGAGCTGAGCGAGGGAACCACGGGCGTCGTTGACGCTGTCAGCCGCGATCTGGTTCATCTCCGCCTGCGCCTGAAGTAACGTTTTCACTTCAAGACGAGGGCGGAACTGGTTCTCGAAGATCTCGGCGACGCGCGAATCGCGCTCTTCGGCCTTTACGCGATAGGTGTACTTGAGCACCTGATCGCGGACTTTGTCCCAGCGGCCTCCATCGAGGTCATCAGGATCCCCGATCTGATACCACGCGCGAGCGTAGACCGGAGTCGAGGCGCCGATGAAGTCGATTTCGACCGGGTTCGCTTGCCCCGCGCTCATATTGAAGAGCGGGACTTGCTTCTGGAGGAAGTCTTCTTCGAGGACGATGTTGTCGATCCACGGGATCACGAGACGCGGTCCCGCGAACTTGATGTCCCAGAAGAATCCGAACCGTTCGACGACCAGGAAGGTCCTCTTGCGGCGGAATCGTAGGGAAGCGGCGAGGACGAGACCAGGCCAGAGGATTGCGAGTCCAACGGCGCTGTATGCATTCCCGAACATCAGTCCGAGCCCTCCCAGGAGGGCGGTCGGGCCGAGAAAGACCAAGAGGTCAATGATGAGCCCTGCGATCGAGCTCAAGTCCTCGGGGCCTTTCCGATACTCAGGATTCGGAGAAACGGAGGTGTCTGTCATCTGAATGTCTCCCAATGAAATGTTCTGATACACCGCTCGGGCTGAGCAGCGTTCCGAATACAATAGTACACAATTATATGGAAAAGTCAAGTACCGGAAGCGGGAAAATACGGCTTCGGAACTCAGGATTGTGGGCGGGAGAGGACTCGGACCTCCACCCCTTGCGGGACCAGCTCCTAAGGCTGGCGCGGCTACCAATTACGCCACCCGCCCATTCAAGGCACTATACCAATCTGCAGGATTTTCTGATATAAAATAAACCAACGCGCCTATAGCTCAGTTGGTAGAGCAACTGCCTCTTAAGCAGTGGGTCCCAGGTTCGAGCCCTGGTGGGCGCACAATTTCGGTGCCGAGGGTGAGACTCGAACTCACACGAGGGTTTTTAGGCTCTCTCAGGATTTTAAGTCCTGTGCGTCTACCATTCCGCCACCTCGGCTTCTCCGTATTTCTACCATGTGGAACCGATGTCGCACGTCTGCTACTCTCAGAACTACGGCCCGATGGCGAAGTGGTAACGCGACGGTCTGCAAAACCGTTATTGCGCGGGTTCAATTCCCGCTCGGGCCTCCAGAAATCTCGTCTAATCGCTGGCGGTTCTTCTCGCCGGGATCGATGAGGAACTCGATGCGGGGCAGCGGGTGGAGGCGCGCATGCACCTTGAGGTGCTCCGAGAACGCCTCGCGCTGGCGCGAGAGGAATTCGAGCGCCGTCTTGGCGCGGTCGTCGGGGAACACGGACACGAACACGGAGTAGCGGTCGCCCTTGTCGTTCGCGGCCACGGCGCGCGTGACCGTGATGAGGGACTGCGTTCCGGCTTCGCGCGCGATGAACGCCGCCGCCTCGTGCGCGATGACTTCTGCCATGCGTTCGTCGTGGCGTTTCATCCTAGGACTCGACGACGCGGAAGGCGACGATCTCGTCTCCCGGTGCGGCGTCCGCCTTCGCGCCGATCTCCGCCCCGAACTCGCCGTCGGTGCGGATCTCTTTCACGTCGGCGCGCGCCTGCTGGAGGTTGTCTATCTTCCCGCGCGCGAGCTCCTCGCCCTGGCGCAGTATCTTCACGGTCATGCCGAGCGCGAGGGTGCCGGAGACGAGCCGGGCGCCGAGCACCTGCTTCTTCGCGGAAGAAGAGAAGGTCTTGAG
>DATKNE010000036.1:0-2696 GCA_035541515.1 Minisyncoccota bacterium
CGCCGAGGCGCTGACCCATCGCTCATACCTGAACGAGCACCGCGAGCATGCGGGCAACCACAACGAGCGGCTCGAATTCTTGGGCGACGCGGTGCTCGAGCTCGCCGTCACCGACTTCCTGTTCCGCAAGTTTCCGGTCAAGCAGGAAGGGGAACTGACCGCGTACCGCGCCGCCTTGGTGAACACGGTCTCGCTCGCCGAGAGTGCGCGTTCGCTCGGCCTCGGCGACTACCTCCTGCTTTCCAAAGGCGAAGCGAAAGACACGGGCCGCGCGCGCGACGTCATCCTCGCGGACGCGTTCGAAGCTATCATCGGAGCCGTCTTCCTCGATCAGGGCTACGCGGCGGCTGAAGCGTTCATCGCCGCCAATCTGTACGGGAAGATAGACGCGGTCATCGAGCGGCGGAGCTACCAGGACGCGAAGAGCCGGTTCCAGGAGAGGGCGCAGGAGAAGAAGGGGTTCACGCCGCGGTACGAGACATTAGACGAAGCGGGTCCCGATCACGACAAGCGCTTCACGGTCGGCGTGTACGTGGGCTCCGAGGAGGTCGCGCGCGGGGAGGGGAAGAGCAAGCAAGAAGCAGAGCAAGCGGCGGCGCAAGCAGGAATCGAGAGAATGGGTTGGTAAGCGTTGCTTCAAAGCCTGCTTCGCCGCCGGCAGTATTCGGGCCACGCTCCGGGCCGCTTGGCCGAGTCTTACGACCCGAATACTGCCGGCGGCTCCGCTTGGGGCTTTGAAGCGGAACACGGCCGCGCTCTGCGCGGCCGTGTTCCTTCTTGCTCGGGCTATTTCGCGACTTTGGCATTGAGCCACGCCCAGCCTTGCTGGATGTCGTTGCCGACGTAATGGAACGCGGGCTGTGATGCGGGGATGTACGTATAGACGGCCCAGAGTATCGCCGCGATGATGGCGAGCTGGATGACCTCCTCGAGCACCGTCGGGCCGCGGCGCACGTACGCGTAATTGCCGTACCCCTGCCACGCGCGGCCCTGGTGCATGCCGTACGCGTGCCATTTCCACGCGTTCTTGAGCGCTTTCTTATGCGCATGCGCCTGCCGCTTCTGTTCGCGCGCGTACTGCTTCCACTCCCGTCCGCTCTGCTTCAGCTGGGCGAAGCTCTCGCGCGCCTCGCGCATGATCTCTTCCGCGTTGAAGGGCATGCCAGTCGCGCGCGCCTTCTCTTGCGGCGTGCGCGCCTTCGGCACGAAGACGACCATCAGGAAGTAGAGAAGTATCGCTCCGCCGCCCGTGACTATCGCGAGCGCGACGAACCCGAGGCGGACGATGAGCGGGTCGATGCCGAAGTACGCGGCGATGCCGGAGCACACGCCGGCGAAGACCGCTCCTTCCTTGAGCCGGTAGAATCGCTTGGGCCCCGCGCCTGGCGCGCTCGCGTGCGCGTGGCTTTCTCCGGCGGAGCGGTCTTCGCCATCCACCGGCCCCATCTCGTCGAGCGCCTGCTTCACGTCGGCCCCGTTGCCGACCGAGCGATGCGCGCCCATGAGGCGCACGAGCTTGTCCGCGATGGCCTGCTCGAGGTCGCGCATGACCTCCTCGGCGTCCGGATTCCCGGCAAGCTTCGCCCGCGCGTCGTCGAGGTAGGCGCGGAGCGCCTCGTACCCGTCTTCTTCGAGCTGGTACGCGCGTCCGTTGAGGCTGATAGTGATGACTTTGTTCATACGAGGATGGTTAGGCGATGTTCTTTACGGTTGCGATAAGGGATTTCCAATATTCTTCGGTCTCGGCGAGCTCCTTGCGGCCTTTGGCGGTCAGGCCGTAGTACTTCCGGGGCGGTCCAGCCTCCGACTCCCGCCACTCGTACTCGAGGAGGCCGTCGCGGCGCATCTTCGAGAGGAGGGGATAGAGCGTGCCTTCCTGGGTCGCGAAATCGGTACTCGCGAGCCGCGCCAGGATGTCGGCCGCATACACGGAATCCGCCGCGATGATCTTCGCGACCATGAACTCGAGCAATCCTTTACGGATGGCGCTGAATTTCTCGTTAATGCCAGATTCCATATAGTACCTTGTTCAAACAAGGTAGCATGCCGCATCCATGTCCGCAAGGCCGCCTGTGTATAATGGGACCCATATGGAAACTTCCCGCAAAGTCAGCGAAGAGATGGTCACCACCGCGTTCGAGCTTCCCGGCTATCGCATCGTGAAGAATCACGGCGTCGTCCGCGGCATCATCGTCCGCTCGCGCAACCTCATCGTGAATATCGGCGCCGGACTCCACACGCTCATCGGCGGCAACATCACCGCCTATACGAACCTCTGCGAGCGCACCCGCGTCGAGTCCTTCGAGAAGATGCTCATGCATGCGGGCGAGCTCGGCGCGAACGCGGTCATCGGCGCGCGCTACGACGCCAACGAGGTCGCCGCGGGCGTCGCCGAGGTGCTCGCGTACGGGACCGCCGTCACGGTCGAGAAGATCTGATTCCGGGGCAAACGGCCGCCGGCTTGCGCCGGCGGCCGTTTCCCTTTGCTACAATTATCCCGTAATGCTGAAGCGGCTTGAAATCGCCGGATTCAAATCCTTTGCCTAGAAAGCGGTCTTGGACTTCTCCTCCGCGGCCACGGCTATCGTAGGCCCGAACGGCTCGGGCAAATCGAACGTGGCCGAAGCCTTCCGCTTCGCGCTCGGCGAGCAGTCTATGAAGAGCATGCGCGGCAAGCGCTCCGAAGACCTCATCTG
>DATKNE010000037.1:0-4525 GCA_035541515.1 Minisyncoccota bacterium
GAAGATTTTCTCCACATACGCCCATCGATGCGTCGCATAATGGGATCCGGCTCCACGTAGAGCGTCGTTTGGTATAGGGATCGCAGATGGAACGGCATATGCGTCATCCGATGCGAATGCGCGTTCGAGTGCCCGCACCGCTTGCACTGCTCTACGTCCGGCTATAAGCGCATGCAGGTGCGGGTAGTGCGGAAACCGTAACGAATCCTGGACGTCTTTATTTAAGTGGATGGCCATGTCGTAAAGAATATACCAAAGGAAGAGGCGCCTCCGTGGAGGCGCCTGAGGTTATTCGAACGGAAGTTCGAGAGGGTCTTTCTTGTGGACTGCAACGAGGAAGTTCGCCAGGTCGCGTACGGCGCCGGCTCCGCCCGGGCGTTTCGACACGAAGTGGCAGAGCTTCCGCACCGCCTCTTCGCCACTCGAAGGTGCTGCCGCGAACGCGACCGCCCTGAGCATAGCCACATCGACGAGATCGTCGCCCATGGCCCCGCATTCCCCGCAGGATCCGCCGTGCTTCTTGAGCCAGCGATCGAGGGTCTCGAGCTTGCGCGGACCGCCGCATCCTTCGAAGAGCTCGATAGGATGCCACAGCTCGTTCTTGCAGGAGGGGAGCGAATTCCACTTATCGAGTGCACCGCGCACGGCCGCCGCATTCGAACCTTGTTCGTTCGTGATCACGCAGAGGCGGATGCCGAGCGCACGCAGGAGCGACATGCCTTGGCCGTCGTAATAGCTGCGGATTTTCGGCTTGAGTGCCGAATCCCCTACTGCCATTCCTTCCCATACGTCATTCGGGAAGAGGCATCCGTCTGAATCGAACGCGAAGAAGCGCAGGGCTCTGGCTATCGCTTCAGAGCCTTCGCAGACCTTACCGAAGTTCTCATACATGTGATTCCCCTTGGGTTGTTTCTACATACAAAATACAATTTAAATTAATGTATGTCAAGAAAAAGGGCGGCTCTCTGAGAGCCGCCCCTTAAAGTACGCGTCTTGTTTTCGTTCAACCTCCCACCCGGCGGAGCTTCTTCATAACCGCGGTCTCCTCGGGATAGACGACCTTCTGGCCGTCCCCGAGGCATTCTTCGCCGACCCGGATCCACTCGCAGAGCTCGCGGAACCACACCGGCTCCATCGAGCTGGCCTGGTCGCTCCCCCACAGCCGGTGGCTGAGGGTGAGGTGGACCTCGACCATCACCGCTCCGAGCGCCGCCGCGAAGAGAGCGGGGATGCGCGTGCCGTCGTTGCTCGAGAAGCCGACGGGCACGGTCGGGAACGCGTTCCGGAGCGTGTCCATACCGCGCAGGTTGATGGTCGCCCGAGTCTCGGGCGTCATCACCTTCGGATAGGCCGCCGTGCACTGCAAGAGGACGAGGTTCTCGGTGCCGAGCACGCCGACCGCATGACGGATCTGCTCCATCGAGCTGCCACCGGTGGAAAGAACGACCGGCTTGCCTTTGGAGCGGATGTGCCGCAACAAATGGTCGTCCGTGAGCGAAGCGCTCGCCACCTTGTAGAACGGCACGTCGAAGCGCTCGAGGAAGTCGACGGAGCCTTCGTCCCAGGGCGAAGCCGACCAGGGGATGTCGAGCGCCTTGCAGTGCTCGTCAATCTGGCGGTATTCGGCCTCAGTGAGTTCGAGCCCGTACTTCTGGTCGCCGTTTCGGGTATCCGCGAAATCGGTAGCGATGAGCCGCGTGACCGATTCCTTCGGAAGGACGCCGCGCGCGATTGCTCGTTCGAGGAAGTCGCGGGGGACCTCGCGCTTGTCGTTCAGCGCCGTCTCGTAGACGACGGGAACGGTGCGCTTCTGGAACTTGACCGCGTTCGCGCCGCATTTGACGGCTTCGTCGATGAGCTGCTTCGCGTATTCGACATCGCCGTTATGGTTGATACCGAGTTCCGCGACGATGTAGCACGGGTGGCCGGGGCCGACCCGGGTACTCCGAATGGTGATGGCCATCGTGGCCTCCTTCTCTTGGGGTTAGCGGGGGTGATTCAAAAGCCAGAAATCCTGGCTGAACCTATCACACATCCTGAGAATCCACAATCCTATTCTGTAGTATCGCCTCGACGATGCGCAAATGGTGCTCGCTATCTATCTGGATGGAGTCTATCTCCGACATCTCGACAGCGCCTACGCGCGCAAGCGAGCCGCCGAAACGGTTGCCGGTCTTCTTGAAAAGTTCCGCGCTCGTTATGTAAAAAGCGCCGTTCTCATGGTAGGGCAAATCAAGGTCCTGTCGGCGCGGGCGATGCTCCGTATCGTGCTCGGGAGCGAATGTCCCGTCAGGGCTTTTCTTCCATTTGAATTCGTACCCGTCCGGGTAGAAGACCGTGATGCACGAATCAACGGAACCGGAACGAACTTTCTCGACTGCTTCGCGAATGACCTCCGGAGACAAGAGCGGCGACGTGCACTGGATAAGCGCGATGTGGGTCGGCTCAAACCCTGAAGACTCAGCCTCCTCGAGCGCATGGCGCATCACCGGTTCGGTGAGTGCCTGATCGGTGGCCAGTTCGGCTGGCCGGTCCACCACCTCGGCGCCCAAGTCCGTGGCAATCGACGCTATTTCAGCGTCCTCAGTAGAGACTACCAGCTTTTCGATGACGCCTGACCGCTTCGCCGCATCGATAGCATAGGAAATCAGCGGCCGCCCCGCGACCGGCCGGATGTTCTTGCGCGGCACGCCCTTACTGCCTCCGCGCGCGGGTATCACTGCGAGCACTCGCATCGGCCTCATACTAGCACTGAGTCACGCGCTGAGCACCATGCGCGCAATGCGCGCGGCAGAGTCGCCCGTCAACCCGGCGCAGTGCCGTTCGACAAAGCGCGCGCGTACCTCACGGTCTTTCTCCGGATGGGCCAGGTACTCCCGGACGAGCTCCGCGAGCTCTACTTGGTTGCGAGCGACTGGCGTGACCCCTGTGTCGAAAAGAACCTGCAGCCATTCTTCGCCCGCCTCCCGAGCGATCGAGCGCAAGAACGGCACATCCTTTTCCCACCCGTCGAACCCGACGGTAAGAGTGGGGCGATCGAATACTGCCGCATCTATCATGATGGAGGAGATGACGTTGATGACGAGGGCGCAATGGTAGAGCTCGTCGGCAAGATGGTTGACGGTGGCGCGAGAGAACTCAACCTCCTTGACGCGGTCGGTCTTGAGCCCGACTCCCGGGTCCTCGATGGTGAAGTGCTCATCCGGAACGAACTGAGAAAGATCCGTGTAGTTCTGCGGATGAAGCCGCACGAGCACATGGGCATCGGATGGGAGCTCCCCATGTATGATCTGCTGCTTCAATATCTCGCAAATCTGCCAGTCCGTATCAGTGTATTTGCGACCCGCGGGGGAGAACAGGATGATTCGTTTGTCCGGCTCGATGCCCATGCTCTTGCAGAATTCTTCGCGAGGAGTAGGCGTATAGCGCCGATAGTACTCGAACTGCGGCACGCCGCCCACCTTGATGCGACTGCGCGGGATCGCATGAAACCGAACCGCCTCTTCGACCATGTCTTCGTTCTGGACTATGAGCTTGCTCGGACGCACGCGCATGAGAGTCTTGTTTACGAGATTATCCCAGGAACGCACAAGCACTACGTCACGGACTCCGGCGCGCTTGGCACTCTTCCAGAACAAGACATCGCGCTCGTCGAAGGGGTCAGTCACGAATGCCACTTCCGGCCGTTCTGCGAAATACTCCTTGAATGGGTCCGGATTATTCAAGTGCAACTCAGCGGAACGGAAGAGGGGCCAGGCTACCCAGGACAAAGGGGGGTGCCCAAAGAGGGTCATGGTCATACGCGCCGCAAGATATTTGAATCGGCTCCCGCCAGCGAAAGCGTACGCGCGCTGATGGTTGCGTTTCGTACGCGTATCGAGCAAGACCTCGGCAACGCGGGCGAACAGCGTGTTGCGCCGGCCACGAATGTAGGGCTCGAGGTCCAGCCCAACGAACCTGACTCCTTCCCTCCCGTACAGCCTGCGCAGATATTCCTCTTTCTCTTTCGGAACGAACACGGTCACGGTGGCTTGTTCCCGAAGCTCATCGAGAACCCCTGCGTCAAGGACATTGCGTGTCACGAACGGATGGAAGCATGATGTGAAAACCGTCCTCATATCATCTATTTGCCTCCTTGTACGGCCTGGATGAGCTCGCGAATCACATGATCCTGCTTCGCGCGTGAAAGCTTCGAGTAGGTCGGAAGCGTGATAGTCGAGGCTCCCAGGCGCTCCGCTGTCGGGAAATCGCCTTTCTTATAGCCGAACCGTTTCCGGTAATGGGGCTCGAGATGGATAGGATCGTAATGAATGGAGGTCTGTATCCCTTTTTTTGCGAGCGCGTCGCGAATGGCGTCACGGCGCTTCGGGTCTACCCACACGACGAACATATGCCCTGCATGCCTGACTTCTTCCTCGAGCTCCGGGAAAGCTATTCCTTTCACGCCGGCAAGCTTGGATCGATAGCGATTGAATACTTGAGCACGCATCGAATGCTGTGTATCTATGCGTTCGAGCTGGCGCAG
>DATKNE010000038.1:0-2711 GCA_035541515.1 Minisyncoccota bacterium
GGTATACCGTCCCCGTACGGATCGTGCGGGTCATGTCCTCGAGCGCGAACGAGAGGTTGTCGATGCCGGTCGAGATCGCCTGCGCGTGCCGGTTCACGCTTATCATGATGAGGTACGCGCCGGTCGACAGCGTCATGATGATCGCGAAGAGGCCCATCGCGACGATGAGCTCGACGAGCGTGTACCCTCCCGAGGAAGCATGACGAGGCGAGAGGTTCATGGGCAGGAGGCGGAATTCGCGGTTATCTGGCCCGCGTTCGAGACGCTTACGAAGCGTTCCCCGCCGTTGAGCGAGGTGAGCGCGATGCATGCGGCGGTCACGGGGAAATCGGCGTCATAGGCGCCGTTGATGCTCATGCGGGTATCCGCGTTCGGGCGGGAGAAGACGATGTCGAGAGAGCTCAGGGTAGAGCCGTCGTCGCTCACGCATTGCCACGAATCAGCGACATCCGCGCAAAAATCGCTGAAGTAGATGCCGTTGCCGAGATTGAATGTCGTAATGTCTTCGTCCGGACCGCCATCGACCGTATCGTCCGCGCAGTTTCCGGGCTTCGCGTCCGGCGCGTCCGCGCCCTCGATCGGCAGGCCGTAGCACGAGGTGTCGCTCGGGCCGGGATACGTGTCCGCGAACAAGGTGAGGGCGTCCTGCGTCGAGGAGCTCAGGTGTATGCCGTATCCGGCGTTCGCATCGACGCCGGTCGCGCGGCTCCCGAGGCCGTACGTCTCCGCGGAACGGATCACGAGAGCGACGTCGTATGCGGAATTGGCGAGCGTGAGCGTCTTGTTGAACGAGCTCTGCGTCACGATGACGATGACCGAAAGGATGCCGATGATGGCGAGCACGACGAGGAGCTCGATGATAGTGAATCCCCTCCTCGGATTACCGCGAGGCGTGCGGGCGATGCTTAGAAAAGCGACAGCGGATTCCATTGGGTGAAGAGGGCGAGGAGGAAGCCCGCGGCGAGAAACGGGGCGAACGGGACCTCGACTCCCATTCTAGAGCCGGGAGGTCTCGCGAACAACAGCGTTATCCCGATTATCGCTCCTATCCAGAACGAGAAGAGGAACCCCGCGAACGCGCAGTCGCCTGCGAGCGCGGCGAGCGCGAACACAAGCGGAGCGTCAGAGAGGCCCATCGCCCTCCCGCGCGAGACGAGTTGTATCGCGAGGAAGAGCAGCGCGAACGCGGCGCCCCACATGAGCGGGACGAGGAAGCCGGCGAGGTCCGGAGCGAGCAAGGCGCGCGAGAGCACCGCGGACGCCGCGAACGCGGCAAGCAGCGCGGGCGGGAGTACCTGGTGCATGAAGTCGTAGAGGACGAGCGCGAAGAGAAGGGCGAGCGAGAGAAGGACGGCGAAGAGCGCGTACGAGAGGCCGAAAGAGGCGTACGCGAGCGCATACAGCGCCCCGAGGCACGCTTCTGAGAGCGGCGCGACGATCGAGATGCGCGCTCCGCAGCAGCGGGCGCGTCCGCCTGACAGGACGTAGGAGAACACCGGCACGAGCGCGGAGGGCGCAAGTTCCCTGCCGCATGCGTCGCACCTTGAGCGGCCGGCAAGGAATCCTTGCCCCGTGTTGAGCCTGCCGGCGAGAACGCCCATGAAGCTCGCGACGACCGCGCCGAGCGCGAAGAACGCAATGGCGAGAGTCGTTTCCATTTGGCTTCAGTATAACGCCGAACGGCCCGGCGGATGCCGGGCCGTTCGGGACTTCGTTGTTCGCGGGGTATCGTTCGCGCGAGACGCGATTACGGACAGGAGTACGCGGTGTTGCTTATCGACGAGACCGCGCCCGAATGGGACTTCGCTACGCCGCCCGCGTCGACGCACCAGTAGCTTGAGGTGGCTACGAGATCCGCTGCCACGAGGTAGTTGGTGCCGTTCGACTCGCACTTCACGCCGCCGGCGCCGTTCGCGCTGTCGGCGGCAGCGACCGCTTTCGCGATGGTCGTATCGGCGCTGAACATGCCGGAGGCACAAGAGCCGTTGCTCACCGTCGTGCCATAGCTGTTATTGCCTGCGCTTGGGTAATAGAGCTCGGCTTCCGTCCTGATGGAGTGGAGGTCCGACTGGACCGAAGCATCGCTTCCCTTCCCGCGCGCGGTGCTCAACGAGGCGAGCACCACCGCCGAGAGGATGCCGATGATGGCGATCACGACGAGAAGCTCGATGAGGGTGAAGCCCCGGTATCGGACGCTACGGATGGTTGCCACAAGCCGTCACCGGACTACGGGCACGCAGCGATAGCCGACGCTGGGAAGGTGGCGCTGACGCCCTCGGACTTGCCGGTCGAGTCGATGCACCAGTAGCTCGTCGTCGCGACGAGCGCGGCGGCGACCACGTAGGTCGTGCCCGCCGCGGCGCAACCGATACTGCCCGTGCTGTTCGAGCTATCGGCTCCGGCGAGCGCGTTCTTCATGGTCGCGTCGCCGAAGGCGCCGGAGCAGGAGGCGCCGGTACCCCACGTGACCGTGCCGTAGCTGTTATTGTTCGTGCCGTACCAGATCTCGGCTTCCGTCTGCACGGTCGAGAGATCGGACTGCACTGCAGCATCGCTACCCTTGCTGCGAGCGGTGTTAAGGGACGCGAGCACCACCGCCGAGAGGATGCCGATGATGGCGATCACGACGAGAAGCTCGATGAGGGTGAAGCCCCGGGAACGAAGTGTATGCATATTCATTATATTTGGTTAATGCTCAAATTGTACGGCAT
>DATKNE010000039.1:0-2886 GCA_035541515.1 Minisyncoccota bacterium
CCCCCCGCCTCGTGCTTTACACTGTTCTCATGTCCGCGACCTCCACGCCTCCGGTCATTCCGCCGCCTCCGCCTCCGCCGCCGGTCTCTGTCCCGCCTGCTTCGTTCGTGCCGCCGGTATTCGTTCCGCCGATCGCTTCGAATCATCCGATCGACCCGCGCGCGAAGAAGCCTTCTTCCGCGGGCGCCATCGTCGCCATCGTCGTCATCGTGCTCATGATCGTCGTCGGCGCGCTCTACGCCTGGGGCAAGCGCGTGAACGAGACGTATCCGAATGCTGCAGCGACCTCTTCTTCCTCCTAGGCGCGCGGAGTTTCGCTTTTGTAAGCCGTTTTGCTAGAATCGCCGTACTATGAATATGAAATCCACCCCCCGCAGCTCGATGCTCGTGCCGATGGTCGTCGAGAAGAGCCAGTTCGGCGAGCGCGCGTACGACATCTACTCGCGGCTCCTCAAGGAGCGCATCATCTTCCTCGGCGGTCCTATCGACGACGACGTCGCGAACCTCGTCATCGCGCAGCTCCTCTTCCTGCAGAGCGAGGACCCGAAGAAGGACATCTCGCTTTACATCAACTCCCCGGGCGGCGTCGTCACCTCCGGCCTCGCCATCATCGACACGATGAATCACGTGAAGCCGGCAATCTCGACCGTGTGCGTCGGCATGGCCGCGTCCGCGGCGGCGGTCATCCTCTCCTCCGGCGAGAAGGGCAAGCGCTTCGCGCTCCCGAACGCGGAAGTCATGATCCATCAGCCGCATGGCGGCGCCGAGGGCCAGGCGACCGACATCGAGATCACGGCGAAGCAGATCCTGAAGCTCCGGGAGCGCCTCAACCGGATGCTCGCGAAGAACACCGGCCAGCCCTTGGAGAAGATCGAGAAGGACGTGGAGCGCGACTTCTTCATGACGGCGGACGAAGCCAAGAAATACGGCATCGTGGACCAGGTGTACAAGTAAATCCGCTCGGTGCTCCGGCAGCCGGCGATCATTAGACCGCCGGCTGCTCTCGTGATAGCGTACGCACGCTACCGACCCGCCGCCCGACCGCTTCCGACCGCTCGACCGCGCCGCCTTCCTCAGATTTCCAACCCGCTCCGGCGGAGTAAACGAAAGGGCCATGTCACTCAATATCATCCTCATACTGCTCGCGCTCTCGGGCGCAGGCGGCATCACGCTCGGATACGTGCTCCGGGTGCTCATCGGCCTCGCCCAGCGAGGCTCCTTGGAGCTCGAGGTGAAGCAGAAGATGCTCCAGGCGAAGGAAGAGGCGGCGAAGATAATCGCCGACGCCGAGTACCGCAGTTCCGTCATCGAGACGGAGCGTCTCGAGCCGGTAGAAGAGCGCGAAGGCAAGCTCGCCGTCCGCGAAGAGCACATCGCGAGCCGCGAGGCGTTCCTCGACGAGAAGGACGCGGACGTCCGCGCGCGCGAGGAAGCGGCGGCGCGCCTCAAGGAGCATGCGGAGCGCCTCCTCTCGGAGCGCACCAAGGAGCTCGCGAAAGCCGCGAACCTGCCCGAGGAGAAGGCGCGCGAGGAGCTCTTCCGCGAGATCGAGCGCGCGCACGAGGACGCCATCCTCCTTCGCATCCAGAAGCTCGAAGCCAACGGCCGCGAGCGTCTCGAGGAGAAAGCGCGCTCCATCCTCATCTCGACCATCCACCGGCTCGCCACGCCGGTGAACGCAGAAGCCACTTCCCTGTCGGTCGCCATCCCTTCCGAAGAAGTGAAAGGCAAGATCATCGGCAAGGACGGCCGCAACATAAAGAGCTTCGAGCGCGCGACCGGCGTCGAAGTCATCATCGACGATCAGCCGGACAAGATCACCCTCTCCTCGTTCGACCCGATGCGCCGCCACGTGGCGAAGGTGGCGCTCGAGAAGCTCATCGCCGACGGGCGCATCCAGCCCGCGAAGATCGAGGAGACCGTCGAGAAGACGAAAGCCGAATTGAACGAGCTCGTGCGCCAGAAAGGCGAAGCGGCCGCGTACGAGGCGGGCGTCGTCGGCCTCGACCCGAAGCTCATCGTGCTTTTGGGCCGCCTCGCGTTCCGCACGAGCTACGGGCAGAACGTGCTCCAGCACTCGCTCGAGATGGCGCATATCGCCGGCATGCTCGCGCAGGAAGTCGGCGCGGACGCGTCCGTCGCGCGCGCCGGCGCCCTCCTGCATGACATCGGCAAGGCCGTGGACCACGAGGTCGAGGGCACGCACGTCGAGATCGGCCGCCGCATCCTCGAGAAGTTCGGCATCGACAAGCGCGTCATACAGGCGATGCAGTCGCATCACGAGGAGTTCCCGTACGAGACGCCAGAATCCCTCATCGTGCAGGCGGCGGACGCGGTGTCGGCCGGCCGGCCGGGCGCGCGCCGCGACACCGTGGACCGCTACCTCGACCGCCTCGGCGACCTCGAGCGGCTCGCGGGCGCGTTCGAAGGCGTCGAGAAGGTGTATGCCTTGTCCGCAGGCCGGGAAATCCGCATCTTCGTGAATCCGGGCAAGATTTCCGACGCGGCGATGCACAAGCTCGCGCGCGAGATCGCCGAGCGCGTCCAGGCCGAGCTCAAGTACCCGGGAGAGATCAAGGTGAACGTCATCCGCGAGAATCGCGCGGTCGAATTCGCGCGATAACGACGGGTACATCGAGCAATCACGCGCGCCGGCGACGCCGGCGCGCGTGATTTCGCATCATTTGCGCTGATGAAGCAAGGCTATTGCGCGGAAAACGGCGTTTTCTATACTTATTTCATTATCAGCTTCACCACCACCATGAACAAGGCAGATATCATCGACAAGGTGCACGGCACGCTCGGCGGGACGAAGGCGGAAGCGGAACGCGCCGTCGAGACCGTCATCGACTGCATCGTCTCGAGCCTCGCCAAGGGCGACGAAGT
>DATKNE010000040.1:0-3078 GCA_035541515.1 Minisyncoccota bacterium
ATTCCCGCACTACGGATTCGCCGCGCACAAGGGCTACGGCACCGAGCTTCACTACGCGGCGCTCGAGGAATACGGCCTTTGCGCAATCCACCGCCGGAGCTTCATCCATATTGACCGAGAGCGGAATACGGCGTAAAATACTCACTTGTGCACTCCTCTGGGAGACGGGCACAAAACGCAAAGTACAACCCGAAAAGAAGGCATCGTTCATGACCACGCAGGGGACTGAACCGGAGGCTATACGCATCACCGGAATCGCGACCAACGACAATCACCCGATCCCGTTCATCTGCAAGTGCGCGACGTGCGTGCATCGAGCGGGCGTGACCGGCAGCGAGGTCAATACGCAGGTTTTCTGCGTCTCCGAAGGCCGCTACGTCTATGCGTCCGAGAAGGCGAACGCCTGTCCGGCCTACGCCCTCAAGGTCGCCTCGACGACCATCCTGCGCAACGCGCCGCCCTCCTGAACTTCCGACTTTCTCTCACGCCGCTCGACCTTCTCGGTCTGAGCGGCGTTGCTTTTGCTCATTTCCATGCTATCCTTGCCCTTATGTCAGTCCGCATGCGCCACACGAGGGGCCACACCAATAACCGCCGGTCGCACCACGCGCTCGACGGCGTGAAGTCCGTCAAGGACAAGGACTCGGGCAAGCTCCGCCTCCCGCACCGTCTCGACGAGTCGACCGGCATGTACCGCGGCAAGCAGATTTTCACCCCGAAGGTGAAGTCCGCGAAGCAGGTGCACGCGAAGGCGGTCAAGCTCGCGGAAGAGGCGCATGACCATACGCATAGCCACGACCACGAGCATTCCGAACACGTGCACGCGAACGCCGAAGCGAAGAGCTTGAAGGGCGTTCTCGGCAAGATCGCGACGGGCGGCCGCCCGAAGGCGCGAAGCGGCATGGGCGGGCAGGCTTCCTAATTTCCACAGAACGGTCCGCTATGCACTCCCGCGCCGCTGGCGCGGGAGTGCGTTTTGCTATACTGGCTTCACCAGATCTTTGTATGGCGAATCGGCACCTTGCGCGTTCAATCGTCCTCCAGACGCTCTTCGAGTGGGATACCACGCACGCATCCGAGAAGGACGCGTCGGAAATCCTGAAGCGGAACGTCGAGGAGTTCGGCGGCGGCGAGACCGATCAGCCGTTCATGGAACAGCTCCTCTCGGGCGTGCTCGCGAAAAAGCCCGACGTGGATCTCATCATCGAGAAAGCGGCTCCCGAGTGGCCCTTGGACCGCATCGCTCCCGTAGACCGCAACATCCTGCGGCTCGGGCTCTACGAGCTGTTGTTCGCCGACCGCGCGCAGGTGCCGGCGAAGGTCGCCATCAACGAGGCCATCGAGCTCGCGAAGACGTTCGGCGGCGAGTCTTCCGGGAGGTTCGTCAACGGCGTCCTCGGCGCCGTCTACAAGGAGATCGGCGAGCCGGGCAAGGACGAGCAGGGCAAGAAGGCGCAGAAGGTGCGCTACGAGGACATGCCGCTCCAGCAGCTCGGCGGCGCGGTGGTGTACGCCAAGCACGACGGGCAGGTGTATCTCGCGCTCGTGCACGACGTCTTCGGGCACTGGACGCTAAGTAAAGGAAAGATTGGCGACGCGCCGGAAATCGCGAACGAGACGGTCGAGGAAGGCACCGTCCGCGAGATCAAGGAAGAGATCGGCATCGACATCACCATCGACGAGAAGATCGGCGAGAACGAGTACGTCGCCTCGCATCCGGAGAAAGGGAAGTACCGGAAGCACGTGACGTACTTCCTCGGCAAGGCCGAGTACGAGCCCTTGAAGCTCCAGGCCGGCAAAGGCGGGTTAGACGACGCGAAGTGGTTCCGGCTCCAGGACATCATTGACCTGAATTTCTACGACGACATGCTGCCGATAGTAACCGCGGCGGTACAGAAGCTTTTGGATAAGTCCGGCAAGTGAGGTTTGACGGTATCGTTTTTATATAGTATCGTATTTTCGGAAGCGCAGAGGCGTTTCTTTTCATTTTGAAGGAGGTATCGCATGCAGCCTTGGGAGGAGGATGGCGTAAAGGAGGAGCACGACTGGTCTTCCTTGGTGTTCTGCCAAGTGTTTCCTAACGGCTCGCTCCAAACCGTGCTTGAAGGGAACAGGTTCGGCGTGAAGCCGCTCGGCTATATCTTCGTGATCAAGCCTAGCCGGCGCGATGCGAAGCATAAGCTGCCGGGCGGCCATCGGCACCAGGCGAAGATCGAGAATCCGCTTCAGACCGCGCAGCGCGAACTGTTCGGCGAGACGGGGCTCGACCTGCCGCTCGATCGATTCCGGTACGTGAACAGCGAATGGAAGCATCATCCGCAGCCGCATTGGAGCGTCCTGTTCTCCGTCTGCATCGAAGAAGCGCAGGTGCGCGACACGCATGACATGCATCCGGAGAACGAGGGCGAGGTCCCGCGCTACTTCCCGTGCCAGCTGTTCGATGATGTGTTCCATAAGGACGACATCCTTCCGCCCCACCGGCAACGCCTCAAGGAAGCCGGCCTCGTCCTGTTCGCCGGCGTCTAGGACTGTCATCGTTCCTTGCTTGCCCGCGCGCCCAAAGGCGCGCGGGATTCTTTTTGCTTTTCTTCTCAAACCAGCTAGTCTATATGCAATCCGTATGCCTGATTTCTCCGCGCTCGCGGCCTCGCTCAACGTCCCGTTCAAGGACCTCGGCCTCCTCGCCGAGGCGCTGACCCATCGCTCATACCTGAACGAGCACCGCGAGCATGCGGGCAACCACAACGAGCGGCTCGAGTTCTTGGGCGACGCCGTGCTCGAGCTCGCCGTCACCGACTTCCTGTTCCGCAAGTTCCCGGTCAAGCAGGAAGGGGAACTGACCGCGTACCGCGCCGCCTTGGTGAACACGGTCTCGCTCGCCGAGAGCGCGCGTTCGCTCGGCCTCGGCGACTATCTCCTGCTTTCCAAAGGCGAAGCCAAAGACACGGGCCGCGCGCGCGACGTCATCCTCGCGGACGCATTCGAAGCTATCATCGGAGCCGTCTACCTCGATCAGGGCTACGCGGCGGCTGAAGCGTTCATCGCCGCCAATCTGTACGGGAAGATAGACGCGGTCAT
>DATKNE010000041.1:0-3481 GCA_035541515.1 Minisyncoccota bacterium
GATGTTCGAAGCGTTGATGAGATGATGGGTCTCTTTCAGGTAGGGCACGTGGAGCGTGACGATGTCGGAGGCGGCGAGCAGGCTCTCGAGCGATGCGTACGCGAAGCCGAGCTCTTTCGCATGGCTCTCGTCAGGATTGGCATCGAAGCCGAGGACGTTCATCGAGAACCCCTGCGCCATGCGGATGACGTGCGTGCCGATGCGCCCGCATCCGACGACGCCGAGCGTCTTCCCGGCGAGGTCGAATCCGCGGAGGTTTTCTTGCGAGAACGTGCCCGTCAAACGCACGCGCTCGTCCGCGTCGATTATCTTGCGCGAGAGCGCGAGGATGAGGGCGAACGTGAATTCGGCCACCGTGTTTTCCCCGTAGGAAGGGACGGTGGCGACCGCGATGCCGCACGCCGCCGCCGCGGCGACGTCGATGTGGTCGTAGCCGGTGGAGCGCGTCGCGATGAGCTTCAGGGCAGGGAAGCGCGCCATCTCGGATTCCCCGACGGGAGAATCGACGAAGACGCAGAGCGCTTCCGCCTCCGTGTCGGTGAGCTCGGGGTATGCGGCCAAGGAACTCGGGTGGAAGGCGATGGATTCGCTCGGGAGCTTCGAGCGCACGTAGCCCTCCTCCCATGGTTCTGGCGAGAAATAGTGGATGGTCATGCCGTTCAAAATATCACGATGCCCGAGCTTCTTCCTCGATCCGGACGAGGCGCTCGTATTTCGCGAGGCGCTCCTTCTGCCCGAGCCCGCCCGCCTTTATCCCGTGGCTAGCGGTGCCGTAGGCGAAATCCGCAATGAACGTATCCATCGTTTCTCCCGAGCGGTGCGAGCAGATAGGAGCGAGCCCTGCCGCACGCGCTGCGCTCACGGCGCTGATGGCTTCGGAGACCGTTCCTATCTGATTGGGCTTCACGACGACGGCGGTGATTTCCTTCGCTTGCGCGCTCGAGCGGATGCGCGCCGGGTCAGTGACGGTGAGGTCGTCGCCGACGACGAGCGGAGAGGAGCCGAACGAGGTGGTGAGCCCGGCGAACTCCGCGTGCGCGTCTTCGCCAAAAGGGTCCTCGATGCTGTGGAGGGGAAAGCGCTCGGCCAGCTCTCGATAGACGTTTGCGAGCTCTTCGGAAGAATAGTCCCTGCCGAGGAGCTGATAGCCGTCTCCGTGCCGGAGCTCGTTCGCGGCCGCATCAATCGCGAGCGACGTCCCCGGAAGCTCTTTGACGAGTTCCGCAAGGAGCACGAACGGCTCATCAAGCTTCTCGAACATCGGCGCATACCCTCCTTCGTCGCCCATCGGGACCGAGCCGAGCCGGGTCCCGAGCGCTTCGTACGCGCGTTTGGCGACGGAGTACGCGCCGCGCAAATCCCCTCCGATTACGAGGAGGTGTTCCTGAAAGGGGAGTCGGAATCCGGCGTGCGTGCCGCCGTTCACGAGATTCACGAAAAGGCGCGGCGCCGAAGGGCTCGTTCCCGCGCGCTCTGCGATCGACTTCCAGAGCGGAGTGCCGCGCTCGGTCGCGAAGAGGCGCGCGGCAGCCATCGAGACCGCGAGGATAGCGTTCGCGCCGAGGCGCGACTTGTCGGCCGTGCCGTCGAGCTCGATAAGGAGCTTGTCGACCTCTTCCGCGGAGGCGAAGTCGCGCGACGCGAGCGCCTCCGCGATTTCGTTGCCGATATGCGCGATGGCGGTCGAGACGCCCCCATCCGGGTCGCGCAACTCTTTCGCTTCATGCGCGCCGGTCGATTTCCCTGAGGGCACGGACGCGGACGCAGCTCGCTCGCCAGAGACAAGCGTCGCTTCGACAGTCGGCTTCCCGCGGGAATCAGGGATGGCGCGGGCGGTAAGGGAGTCGAGACGCATGCCCCTATTCTACCTGCCGAGGCGCTCCTCTATCTCGGCGACCCGCTCGATGGTCTTCACGACCGAATCCGGATTGAGCGACATGCTCTCGATGCCTTCTTTCACGAGCGCCTCGGCGAACTCAGGGAGGTCCGATGGTCCTTGGCCGCAGATGCCGAGGTGCTTTCTGTGCGCGCGGCAGACGCGGATGACGCGACCGATGAGTGCTAGGACCGCTTCGTCGTTCTCGTTGCCGATGGCATGCACGATCTCCGAGTCGCGGTCGAGGCCGAGGGTGAGCTGGGTGAGGTCGTTCGAGCCTATCGAATAGCCGTCGAAGAACTCGAGGAATTCTTCGGCGAGGATGACGTTCGAGGGTATCTCGCACATCATGTAGACCGGCGTCGCTTTCTGCTTCGGCTTCGCGAGCGCTTTCGCGACGAGCCCTGCTTCCGCCATCGCGTGGAGGACGGACAGCGCTTCCTTGATCGTGCGGCAGAAGGGGACCATCGGGATGACGTTCGTAAGGCCCATCTCCTCCCTCACGATGCGGATCGCGCGGCATTCGAGCGCGAACGCCGCCTTGAATTTCGGGTCGTAGTAGCGGGACGCGCCACGCCACCCGATCATAGGATTCGATTCCGCAGGCTCGTAGGGAGCGCCACCGAGAAGCGTAGCGTATTCGTTCGTCTTGAAATCGGAGAAGCGCACGATGACCGGCCGCGGAGAGAACGCGGCGCCTATCTTCGCGATGCCGTAGGAAAGCGTGTCCACATAGAACTCGACCGGGTCCTCCCACCCGGCGCTCTTCTTCCGGATGGCGTCCTTCACCTTTGCTGGTTGTCTCTTGAAATCGAGGACGGCGAGCGGGTGCACGCCGATGGTCGAGGCGATGATGAATTCCTCGCGCGCGAGCCCGACGCCCGCGACGGGGAGGAACGAGGTCTCGAACGCGATGTCCGGCGAGGCGATGTTCACCATCACCTGGGTCTTCGTCGGCGGGAGCTTTCCGACGTCATGGGTCGTCAGGGCTATCTTCGCGGCGCCGGACGTGGCGATGCCGGCGCTGCCGGTCGTGTCGACCGTCATCATGGTCCCGGTCTTGATGACACTCGTCGCGTTTCCCGTGCCGACGATGGCCGGGATGCCGAGTTCGCGGGACACGATAGCCGCGTGGCTCGTGCGCCCGCCGCGGTCGGTCACGATGGCCGCGGCCATCTTCATGATGGGCTCCCAATCCGGGTCGGTCATCGTGGTGACGAGGATCTCGCCCTTCCTGAACTCCCGTATCTGCTTCGGGTTCCTGATGACGTGCGCCTTGCCGGACGCCGCTTTCGAGCCGACCGAGATGCCGCGGACGAGCTCCGTGCCGGCGCCTTTCACCGAATACTCGACGACCTTGGCGAAGTCGCGCGAAGCTTGCACGGTCTCCGGGCGCGCCTGGACGATGAAGAGCTCGCCCGTCTTTCCGTCCTTGGCCCACTCCATGTCCATCGGCGACCATTTCTTCGCGCGGGCCGTGTAGTGCGCCTCGATTATCATGCCCCACGATGCGAGCGTCTCGATCTCTTTCTCCGACAGCACGAAGCGCCGCGCCTGCGCCTCCGGGACGGGCACGACTTTCGTGGTCTTCATCCCGGAGCCGCC
>DATKNE010000042.1:0-3244 GCA_035541515.1 Minisyncoccota bacterium
TCTTCCGTCATGCCCGCTACCGCGTGAGCGACCGCGAGAAGGCCGCCGACCTCGCCCAGGATGCCTTCCTCAAGGCGTGGGATTACGTGCGCGACGGCGGCGAGGTGCACCATTGGAAGAGCTTCCTCTACCGCGTCCTCAACAACCTCATCATCGACGAGTACCGCCGCGCGAAAGAGGTCTCGCTCGACTCGATGATGGAAGATGACCCGGCGCACGCGGGCGCGCTCACCTCGTTTGACGGCCGCGCGGAAGCCGAGGAGCGCCTCGACGATGAGATGCTCATCACCCGCATCCGCTCGTTCATACCGCAATTGCCCGAAACCCTGCGGGTCGCGGTCGCGCTGCGGTACATCGACGGATTCTCGCCGAAGGAGATCGCCGGCCTCCTCGAGACTTCCGAGAACGTCGTCTCGGTGCGCATCCACCGCGGCGTCGCCCGGCTGAAGGAGCTGTGCAAAGACCCCGCATAAAACCTATGGACCACTTCGAAAAACTCATCCGGGAAGCAGGAAGCCGCGAGACGCTCACGGAGGCGGAACGCGCGCGCATGCGCTCGATGCTCCAGGAGTACGCCGCCATGAAGCCGGTGCGCGAAGGAGTCGCCGCGGAGCGCGCACGCCCCGTCTCCGGCTGGTTCGTGGTGATACGCCAGCCGCTCTACGCCGCGCTCGCGGTCGTGTTCACGCTGAGCGCATCGCTTGGCGGCGTCGCGTATGCCGCGGAAGGGACGCTACCGGGCGACCCGCTCTACGGCGTGAAGGTGTCGGTGACGGAGCCGCTCCGGGTCGCGCTCGCGGGGAACGCGAAAGAGGAGGCGGCGCTCGAGATGTCGTTCGCCGAGCGCCGCCTTGCCGAAGCCGCGACGCTTGCGAACGAGGGACGGCTCTCTCCCGAAGCGGAAGCTTCGCTCACGGTCAATTTCAATGCGCATACGGAAGCCGCGACGGAAGCGGTCGCTCAAGCGGATTCCGCGACCGACGCGGAGATCACGACGGCGAGTTTCGCGGACCGGCTCGTCGCCTATACGAACGTGCTCGCCGTGGCGAAGAAGCCTTCCGACGCAACCACGACGTCCGCGCTTCAGGTCGCTATCAACGACCAAGTGAGCGCGCTCCAGCCGCGGCACGCCGCCACGATGATGGCCTTCGCCGCCCCGAAAGCCTTCGCGCCGGCCGCGACGAGCACGCGCGCTCCCGAGCGCGCGTCGGACCTCTCCGCGCTCGCGCAGGCGACCGATGATGCGCTCCACGCGACCGCCGGCGTCATCAAGGACGCCTCGAGCACGCTCGACGCATCCACTTCCGCGAGCGTGCGAGAGGAGTTCGACCACGCGAGTTCTCTCGCCGCTCACGCGCACGCCCTCCTCGACGCGAACGATGAGGAAGGCGCTCGCGCGGCGTTCCATGACTCCTTGTCCGCGAGCTCGAGGCTCGACGTCCTCACGCGCGCCGCGGCCGACCTCAAGATAAACGTGTTCGCTTCCTCCACCCGAGCTCACGGCGAAGACGCGACGAGCTCGCCCGCGACTCCTTCGCACCCTCTCCGCATCCGGGGAACCCTGCCGGGAGACGACGCCTCAGAGACCGACGATGGGTCCGGGCGCCGGTTCCCTTTCGGATTCTAGGGCGCATGCCGTATACTCTTCTCTAATGCAGGAAGGGTTCCAGCCGAACGTCGGGAAATCGCTCGAGAAAGATGCCGGCGGCGCCCGCTATCTGCGCCTCCCCATACGGACGCGCATCATCCGCCCCGGGGACGACCTCATGGCGCTTCTCGAGGAGTATGTCCGACCGCACCTTCGACCGGGCGATTGGCTGTTCGTGAGCGAGAAGATCGTCTGCATCACGCAGAACCGCATCGTGAAGGCGAGCGACGTGAAGACTACCTGGCTCGCCCGCCTCCTTTCGAGCAAAGTGCGGAACCATGTCGGGACGCCGCGTTTCCGCGGCTACGGCCACGGGACCGCGCCGGCGATGCAGCTCCTCATCGAGGAGGCCGGGGTGCCGCGCGCTCTGTTCGCCGCCGCCGCCGCCGCCGTGACGCGGCCGCTTGGCATCAAGGGCGCGTTCTACTACCTCGTGGGAAAGCGCGCGAAGTCTATCGACTGCCCCATGTCGTTCACCATCGAAGAGTTCAAGGGCTACGCGAAGCGCGCGCCCTTGGACCCTGACGGCGTCGCCAAGAAGATACGCGAGCGGTTTGGCGCCGAAACGGTCATCATCGACGCGAACTATCGCGGCGCGTTCTCGCTCGGCAAGACGACGCGCGCGATTACCGAGAAGTTCATCCGCGAGCTTCTCGTCGACAACCCGGCAGGCCAGGACAGCGAGATGACCCCGTTCATGATCGTCCGCAGAGCCGCCTAGCGCGTCTTGCGTCCTCGCGCATCCCATTCGGTAAGCGCGCCCGCGCGGCGCTCCATCGCGTCGGCTCTGCGTATGAAACGCGCATTGTTTCGCGGAAAAAGCGGCAGATGCTTCGCTCTCGCGAGCGCGCGATCGATACTCCACAGGTCTTCCGCGGCGGAAATCCATGACGCCCCGATCTTCGCGAGGTTGAACGGCCGGCCGTATCCGCGAAGCGTCTTCTCTCCGGTCGAGTCGAGGAACCATTCGTGAAAATACGAGAGCGCGAGCTCGCGCACGGTCCGATACACCGGGTCGCGGAAGCGGAGCGCCGCGTGATTGGTCTTGCTGATGGCGCCCCAGCATCCGCCGCGTTTATAGAGCGCGACGACATGGTCCTCGTCGCCGCTTCCGCTGCGGACCGTGAGGTCGAGGAGCAGAGGCGGCTCCCCGTGAATCCAGAGCGCGGCGGCGGCGAGCAAGGCGCCCTCGAAGCAATGCGCGGTGCGGCTCGTAAGGACCCGGGCGGGCGACTGCAAGGTCTCGCCTTTCCTCTCGAAATTCATCGGGAGCGAATCGAGGAAGTCCTGGACCCTGACCGGCGTCGAAAGGCGCGCGAGCGCGCGGTACGCTGCCGCATCGAGCCCGGACGCGTTCTTCGTAAGGCGCTTCATGGGTTCCAGCATACCGCGAATGGAGACGCAGAAGGCCGCGCTTTCGCGCGGCCTTCTGCGTTTGTCCCTAGCTGTTATTTAACTGCCAAGCCGTTGCCGCCGTTCACGAGCGCGGCGAGGTCGGCCTGGGTCTTCGGGAGATTCCGAGGATCGGAGAGGTCGATGCGCCCGACGACGCGGATCGCGACGCCGTCGCACACTCCGAGGAGGTTCGCGGCATTC
>DATKNE010000043.1:0-11129 GCA_035541515.1 Minisyncoccota bacterium
CTTCTTCTATTTCGCGCTCCCCATAATCACCTGGTACGCCATCCTCCTGCTTGCGCTCGGCGCTATCGCGTCGTTCCTCCAGATACTCACCAACTGGGTCGGCTGGAGCGCAGAGGCGAAGAAGCGCGAAGCACAGACGCCCATCCTGCCGCGGTAGGGAACTTGGGCAAACGAAAACCGCCCGCGCGTATGCGCGGGCGGTTTTCGAATTCAGCGAGAATTAATAGCCGCCACGACCGCCGCCGAAGCCGCCGCCGTAACCGCCACCATGGCCGCCGCCGAAGCCGCCTTCGCGGCGCGGCGGGCGCTCGCCCTGCGGGCGAGCGAAGGAGACCGAGAGCGTGCGCCCGTCGAACTCCTTGCCGTCCCAGCGATCGATCGCCGCCTGAGCTTCCGCTTCGGAGCTCATCTCGACGAAGCCGAAGCCGCGCGAGCGGCCCGTCATGCGATCGCTGATAATGCTCACGGACGCGACCGAGCCGGCCTCTTCGAAGGCCTTGCGGAGATCGTCTTCCGTCGAGCGGTAGGGGATGCCGCCCACATAGAGCTTGTTCCCCTGAACGCTAGGTTGATCCATTGTAGAACGTGATTTGATTAACCTCGCCGAAACTGAACACTTGGGACGGGTAAACGGCCGAAGCTCGAATACTCTGCGAGTGCCCGCAGTATGCCAGAAACTCACCCATTCCGCAAGGGTTATCCCCACAGCGCTCTTGACCGGCTGGCGCATTGACGCGCTTGGCCGGCGCAGTACAATTTCAAGCAAGGAAAGCCAGGGACGGGGCAGGTGCGCATTACCATATTCTTTTCGGCGTATGACCAACTCATTCGTTTGGCGCTCGCATGCGCTGTTCGCGCTCGCGATACTCGCGCTGTTCGCGACCGTGCTCTCGTTCTCTCCGCGTCCCGCGCACGCCTCTCTCGGAGGGGACATCGTCTGCCTCGTGTTCGATATCAATAACGGCTTCGGCTCGCCTTTGCCGCACCTCACTGCCAGCGACTGCCCTTCGACTCCGCCCGAATCGACTGGGACGATAACGCTCGTGAAGGTCGTTTCCGGCGGCGATGCGCAGTCTTCGGACTTCTCCATCCACCTCAAGAGCGGTTCCACGGAAGTCGGCGGCAGCCCGCAACCGGGCTCTACGACGGGTACCTCATACATCGGCCTCCCGGCAGGGAGCTATGCCGTGAGCGAGACTGGAGGCCCCGCGAACTATGTCTCGAGCTTCTCCGGCGCCTGTAATTCGAACGGCGCCATCACCCTTTCTGCCGACCAGACGGCGACCTGCACCATCACCAACACCTATACCCCACCTCAGCCGACGACCGGCGTCCTCGAGGTCAAGAAGGTCCTCGTCGGCGCTCCGGAAGGCGTCACTCCGGACATGTTCTCCTTCCAGGTCACGAGCTCGAATGATGGGGTGGGAAGCGCTATCCCGTTCGACCCCTCAGGCACGACCGACATGACGGTCGCGCTCGATCAGACCTACTCGGTCGCCGAGGTGGCGAGCTCGACCTACGCGACCACGTATGAAGGTTGCTCCGACCGCACGCTTTCGGCGGACGCGACGACGACCTGCACCGTGACGAACACCTTCAACGGCGGCGAAGGCGGGCCGACGACCGGGCTCCTTACCATCATCAAGAACGCGGTCGGCGGAGACGGCACCTTCGTCTTCTCCTGGGCGGCTACGACCACCGCGAGCACGAGCATTTCCACGGAGGAAGGCTCGGGACAAGCGAGCGAAAACCTCGCTCCGGGAACCTATAGCGTGACTGAGGATGTGCCGGAGGGCTGGAGCCTCACGACCGTCGCCTGCGTCTACGACGACGAGAGCGCGGGCTCGGCCATAGAGAACGGCGAGCAGATCACGCTCGACGCCGGCGATTCCGTCACGTGCACGTTCACGAACACGAAGCAGGGGGGCCAAGAGGAGACGGACGTCTGTCCCAACATCGACGGCACGCAAGCCTCGGTGCCGAGCGGCAAAGTCCTGCAAGACGGGCAATGCGTCGACCAGTCCTCGGGTGGAGGCGGTGGCGGAGGAGGTGGTGGTGGTGGAGGGGGTGGCGGTTCCATCCTCTCGGGCTTCGGCGGCGCGAATCCGCTTCCGGGCGCCATAAGCCCCATCGTAGGCCAGGTCCTCGGCGCGTCGACTTCGACGCCGTCCTCCTGCGGGCCCTTGCTCACGAAATACCTGCGCCGCGGACGCGCGAACGACCCCGCGCAGGTGAAGCTCCTCCAACAGTTCCTCAACGATGAGATGCACTCCGGCCTCCCGGTCTCGGGCGTGTTCGGTTCGCTCACGGAGCAAGCGGTGAACGCGTTCCAGGTGAAGTACTGGCAGGACGTGCTGAATCCGTGGGTGCCGTTCGGCCTCGCGACCAACAAGACGCCGACCGGGTACGTCTACAAGACGACCTTGTGGAAGATCAATCAGCTGTACTGCGCCTCGCTGAGCGTCCCTGCGCCCATCCTGCCCTGACCGCGCCGCTCCTAGCGCGGGGCGTGGTTTAATTATCCTCAATGAACCGGCTCATCGCGTACCTGCGCCGTCACAAGGGTAGCGATGATTCCGTATACGTCCTCGGCGGCTTCATCGAGACGTTCATCCTTCTCGCCCTCGCGCTCTTCCTCGCCGCGGGAATCATGCGCTACGCGCTCGTCTCTCCGCCGTTCGCGGCGGTCATCGAGAGCGCTCTCGTCGGCCTCGCGAACGGCGACCGTACCTCCTATCACGCCGGCACGCTCACGGTGAATCCGACGCTCGTAGCGGCGGCGCAGGCGAAAGCGGACGACATGGCGCAGAAGGGCTATTTCGCCCACACGTCTCCGGACGGGAAGGACCCGTGGTACTGGTTCCAGAAGGCCGGGTACTCGTTCTCGTACGCGGGCGAGAACCTCGCGCTCGATTTCAGCGATTCGCAGGATGTCGAGACGGCATGGATGAATTCTCCCGAGCACCGGGCGAACCTCCTGAACCCGCACTTCACGGAAATCGGCATCGCTACGGCGCAGGGGACCTACGCAGGCCACGAGACGACATTCGTCGTCGAGCTTTTCGGCACGCCGGCAGAGTCCAAGTTCGCGGACATAGGAGCGGATACTGTCCCAGCGAATCCGCAGACGCCCGCGCTCGCGCAGAGCTCGGGCTCTCCGACCCCCTCCAAGGCATCGGGCCTCGCGCAAGCGGCCGCCACGTCCTCCGTCCTCGGGGAAAGCGTCGCGGGTCCCTCTGCTCCGGCTGCCGTCGCTACGCTCGGCCCGGCCGCGGCTTCTCCGCGGCACATGCTCAAGGATGCGTTCCTCGCTCTCGGCGGGCTCGTCCTCCTCTTGCTCATGCTCGTGACCGGCTTCGAATGGAAACGGCATCACCTGCGGCACGTCGCGGCCGCGGCCGCCCTTCTCGCCCTCTTCGTGATCCTTTTCGCCGGCGCGAGCATCGCGTTTTTCCCCGCGCCGACCATCGCGGCGCCCGTTTCCGGCGCTCGTTGACAGGGCGCGGCCGCGATGCAAGTATGCGGCCGTACCGGCGCCCGTGCGCCAGCTCCCGACAGATTCACATATCGCTCGCAGATACGGGTCCGAAGCGGGCCCGGAACCATCAGCTTTTCGCTGGCTTTCCCAGGTTCCGGGCCCACTTCGAAGTCGTACCGCTCGCGTGCCCTCGGCGGGCACGCGCCACGCGCTCGGGAAAGCTGACGTATGAGGAGCCGGGTTCTTACTCCCGCCATTGACTCGAGCCTTTTCGTGATGTGCCGTATCGGGCGCTGTCCCCAGTATCCACAGTATCCCCAAGCCATTGACGCGCTGAAACAGTAGGAAGATAATGCGCCAGTCCGAGAGCGCCTCGCGCGCTTTCAGGCGGGGAAAGCCAGCGAGCAAACTCGCGATGCCTTTCTCGCACACATTTTCGTTCTCGATAGTCCGTCACACCGACGCGAAGCGCTAGCGCTTCGCGTCGTCGTTTCTTGCAACCGAATACGCGTGAATTCCGCAGCACGTTCCCTACGGGAAAGGGGATCGCGCTGCGGACTGCACAAGTCCGCTGGGGTCGAATCCTGCCTGCGCGGTTCCGGAAACGGAGCGCGCCGGCGGTTTATACGCGGTGCGAAAGCACCATTAAGGAAATAAACAGTATGAAAAAGAATCTTGGAACGGCTGCTGCGGTAGCCACGGCGCTCGCGATGTTCTCGGTTGCGACCCCGGCTTTCGCGGCTTCGGTCAACAACAGCAACTGGGCAAGCGTTAACAGCTCGACGTCCGCAAGCGCGTCCTCGGGCGGCAACGTCTCGAACGGCGGCGATAGCGGCTTCTTCGGCGGCCAGGGCGGCAATGCGTCCGTCACGACGGGTAACACCGGCGCTGACGCAGGCTCCCTCAACGTCGTGAACTCGAATGCCTCGTCGGTGAGCGGCTCCTCGTCGCACCACCACTCGAGCTCCGCGAGCGTCAGCAACTCGAACGGCGCCCATGTCACGTCCTCGACTTCGGCCGGCGCGTCCTCGGGCGGCAACGTCTCGAACGGCGGCAACGGCAGCGGCTTCGGCGGCCAGGGTGGCAACACCACGGTCCACACCGGCGCTTCTGGTTCGCAGGCCGGCTCGGTGAACGTCGTGAACACGAACATCTCGCGCGTTCACTCGCACTAGTTCTTACCCGAAGGTCAGGAGCTCCGGCTCCTGCCCTCCGGAGAGTGCTTCAGGGAAAGAAGGTTCTCCCGAGGGAAGTCCTCCTCACGCTTACTTAGAAGAATAGACACAACCTTATGACCATCAGGAACGCAGTAATGGCAGCTGGAATCGCCACGGCACTTAGCGCGGCGGCGCTTCTCGTGCCCGCCGTCTCTTCCGCGGCAGGCGCTATCAGCAACGGCAGTTTCGAGACCGGAACGGCTCCGGGGGCGTACCTCGAGCTCTACGCGGGGAATATATCGGACATCGCGGACTGGACGGTGGATTCCGGCAGCGTGGATTATGTCGGCTCGTACTGGCTGGCATCCGACGGCGCAAACAGCATCGACTTGAACGGCACGACGACCGGCTCCGTGAGCCAGACGTTCGCGACGAGCGTCGGCACGACGTATGACGTCACGTTCGACCTCTCCGGCAATCCGGACAGCCGGCCGGTGGGGGATCCGTTCTACAGCCCGTCCGTGAAGGACGTGCAGGTGAGCGCGACCGGCGGCTCGCCGGCGGACTACACCTTCGACACGTCCGCCATGGGCAACAGCCTGGGCAACATGATGTGGCAGGCGAAGACGTACTCGTTCACCGCGACCGCGGCGAACACGACGCTCACGTTCGCGAGCCAGATACCGGGCGCATTCGGCCCGGCGATCGACAACGTTTCCGTCACGGCGCAGACGCCGGCGTGCAGCGGGAGCGGCGACACGACCTTCGACACCTTCGCGCTCGGCAGCGTGAACGGCCAGGGCGGATGGGGCTCGACCGGCGCCTACGACCAGGACGTCGTGGCGAACACCTACGGGTTCCCGACCTTCGGCTGCAAGTCGCTCCGCATCTCGAACGCGGTGACGAGCGGCTCCTTCGGCGACCAGACGTTCTCCTACTCCGTGCCGAACGAGGCAGGGGAGACCGACGCGCTGAGCGGCGGGTATTCCGGCGGCACGCGCCAGAACCACTTCGACGCGCAGTTCGACATCGCTTCGACGATGCTCGACGAGCAGCCGGGGCTCGTGCTCTCCGTCTCGCCGGACCGCGGCGACGGCGCGCGCATGAGCTACGTGCGCTTCGAGGACAGCGCGAGCGGCATCAACGTCTTCTTCGACGACGTGCAGGGCACGAGCAACCCGGCGAACTTCGTCGAGACGCAGATCGCGGGCGGCGCGGCGGCCACGCCGGCGCTCAGCCGCACGGCGCCGCACACGATCAAGTTCTCCATGGACTTCGTGGACGGCCCGAGCAACGACGTCGTGCAGGTCTACATCGACGGCGTCCTCGTGCACACGGGCACGAGCTGGGAGAACTACTACCGCTTCGACCCCGAATCGAACCCGTCGCTCGTGAGCAACAGCCGCACGGTGGATTCGCTCATCTTCCGGGCGGGCGGCTCCTCGGTGCCGGCGAATTCCGGCAAGGGCTTCCTCTTCGATAACGTCTCGCTCTCCTCGAGCACCGTCCCGCCGGCCGCGGCGCCGGTCTGCCCCGCGGGCACGGTCCAGTCGGCGACGCCGGTGGACACGGTGAGCGTGAACAGCGCGCAGAGCACGCCGACCGTCGGCGCGACCGCGCTCACGAACGGAGCTACGTACCTCCTCGTCGCTTCGGGCGACTGGCAGAACAGCCTCAATCGTGCGGATGCGGAGTACACGAGCCTCGACAGCTGGACGACGCACATGGACGGCTACGATGTCATCCCGTACTTCCTCGGGCTCGATGAGTTCGACCTCGAGGTGAACGGCGCGTTCATAAATTGGGGCGCGTACGATTCCGGCCACCAGTATTCGCACCTCTACACGGGCACGGGCGCCCCGGTCAGCCTCATGGTCTTCGACGGAGACTCTCACGGCGGCCCGGCGAACGTGAACGCGGGCTGGTACGGCGACAACGTCGGCAGCCTGTCGGTGAACGTCTATTCCTGCACCGTGCCTCCGCCTCCGGTGCCGCCGGCAAACGCCTGCGACACCCCGACCGTCGCGCCGGCCGGCTACACGCTAAGGAACGGCACGACGGGCAACGACACGGTCACGCTCGCGCCGAACACGATGTTCGTGGGCAAGGGCGGCAACGACCGGGTCACGGCGCCGGACGGCAACTACATCATCTGCACCGGCAGCGGCAATGACGCCATCACGGTGGGCAACGGCAACGATGCCATCAACGCCGGTGGCGGGAATAACACCGTGAAGACCGGCGACGGCCAGGGAAGCATCAGCACCGCCGACGGGAATGACACCATCACCACCGGCGACGGCGCCCGCACCATCAACGCCGGCGGCGGCAACAACAGCATACGGACCGGCGATGGCGACCAGACGGTCACGACCGGTAGCGGCAATGACACGATCACGACCGGCGGCGGCGATGACACCATCAATGCCGGCGGCGGGAATAACTCGGTCAATGCCGGCGGCGGCAACGACGCCATCACGACCGGGAGCGGTAATGACACCGTGAACGGCGGCGCCGGCACGGACTCCTGCAGCCTCGGCGGCGGCATGAATCACGCGACGAGCTGCCCGTAATCACGGGCTCGGGAGGCGGGGGAGCGATCCCCCCTTCTCGTGAGGGACTGGACCGCTCGGTCCCTCACAGAGGGAAGCCAATGAAAACTCTTTCATACGAACAGCTACGGGTATCCGCTTTCGCGGCGGCTTTCGTGCTCCTGGCGAGCGTCGCGTTCCCGGCATTCACGCATGCTGATGACGCTCCTCCCGCTCCCGACACGACGATAGCGACCGGGGACGCCGCTGCAGAGTCCGGCTCGCAGAACGACGTCAACACGAACGTCACGTCCACCGACGGCGACGCGACGGTGAGCGCGGATAATGCCGCGACCACGACGAGCGACACGTCCGCGACCGCGGACACGGGCGACAACGCGGCTTCCGGCGGCTCGGGCGATGCGTTCATCGGCACGGGGAACGCGTACGCCTCCGCCAACGCGCTGAATGTCATCAATACGAACATCGTGGACTCGGCAGGGCTCATCCGGTTCAGCGACCTCTTCGGCGCGCTCGGCATCGACCTGCGCGGCCTCGACCTGTCCTATTTCGATACGGGAACCCAGACCTCGACCTGCTCGTTCGGCGGGTGCGCGGGCGGCGACCTGACGGTGAACACGGCGAACGCCGCCACTACGACCAACTCGGTCGCGGTCATCGCGCGCACGGGGAGCAATGCCGCCTCCTCGACGGACGGCTCGGCCAAGATCGAGACCGGCGACGCGTACGCGAGCGGGAACGCCGTGAACCTCGTGAACTCGAACGTCATCCGCTCGAACTACCTGCTTGTCGGCATCAATGATTTCGGCAACCTGGGCGGCGACATCGTGCTCCCGGGCGCGGACTTCTTCGAGCATCTCCTTTCGCGGAGCCGCGATGCGCGCGACACGCAGGTGACTACCGACAACACCGCCGTCGTCACTGATTCGACCTCCGCCGTCGCCGATACGGGGAATAACGCGGCGAGCTCGACCGGCGGCGATGCGAGCGTTACGACCGGCAACGCGCTCTCGAGCGCGACGTCGCTGAACCAGGTGAATACGAACGTCGTCGGCGGCTCGAAGGTCTTCTTCCTGTTCCGCATCTGGGGGAACTGGTCGGGCACGGTCCAAGGCCTCCCGGACGGGATGCGGTGGGAGCAGACGCCCGCCGGCGTCGTGCTCCAGAACGCCGACGGTGCTCCTGCAGGCCTCGACGACCTCGCCACGGGCGGCTCGGTGACCGCGAACGCGACGAACACGGCGGATGTCACGAACGACGTGAGCGTCTACGCGCTCACGGGGCAGAACCAGGCCGAGTCCGGCACCTCCACCATCGCCACCGGCGACGCCTACGCCGCCGCGAATTCCGTGAATATCGTCAACACGAACCTCATCGGGACGAACTGGATATACGCCATCTTCAACATATTCGGCAATTTCTCCGGCGACATCTCCTTCGGGCATCCGGATCTCTGGCTCGGAGCCTCCGCCGAAGCGGGCAACCCGACCCTGCCGGATTCACCGGTCACGCTGCGCTTCACCGTGAGCAACCAAGGCGACGCTGACGCGACGAACGTCAAGCTCTCGACGAGCTTCCTGCGGGACATGCTCCATTTCCATGACGCTTCCGAGACCGGCGACGGCGACGCGTGGAACCTCGGCACGATAGCGAAAGGGCAGACGAAGGAATTCACCTATGACGCGCAGGCCGGAGAGGTGCCGCGGGGGAATTCGATAGCCGTCCCGCTCGCCGCCACGGTCACGAGCGATCAGACCGACAACAACGACGCTGATAATACCGACAACCTCACCATCGTCGTGACGAACCCCGGCAGTCCCGAGAGCGGCGACGGGCCGAGCTTCTCCTCCGACCCGAAGCTCTCCATCACGAAGGATGCGGACGCGACGGCGACGACGGCTCCGGCGACGATCGACTACTCGGTTGACATCCGCAACGACGGCGGCCCGGCTTTCGACGCGGTCGCGACCGACGTGCTCACCGGCCCGGACGGTTCCGTGGTGAACACGCAGTCCTGGCCGCTCGACACCATCAACTTCCAGGACGACATCCGGATCACCTACTCCGCCGTCTTCGACGCGGACCTTGCGCCCGGGACCTATACGAACACCGTGACGGTGACCGGCTGGATGCACTATCCCGACGGCCCTGGCTCGGTCGAGTTCAGCCCGGTCTCGGCGACGAAGCAGGTCTCCCTCCTCGCCGGGCGCGTGCTCGGCGCCTCCGTCGCGCCCGAGTGCGAGCAGTACCTCACCGCGTATCTTGCGCCCGGCGTGAAAGGCAACGACCCCGCGCAGGTGAAGCTTTTGCAGGAATTCCTCATCAAGTACGAAGCGGAGAACGGCGTCACGGTGAACGGCAAGTTCGACGCGGCGACCGAAGCGGCCGTGAAGCGCTTCCAGGAGAAATACGCGGACAAGATACTCGCGCCGTGGGGCTATGACGCGCCGACCGGCCTCGTCTACTACACGACGCGTGAGCAGATCAACGACGTCTACTGCAGCGGCACGCGGAGCTTCGCGCTCTCGGATACGGAGCAGAACGAAGTCGCGACGACGCGCGCGCTTCTCGCGACGCTTCGCAACGGCGCGACGCATCCGGCGATCCCGCACACGCTCGACCTCCCGGCGACCTCGACCCCTGATTTCGCGCTCCCGCCGGGCGTGCAGGTGGGCGGCGCGCCCACAGGCGACGGGGAGGCGCAGGCGCCCGAGCCGCCTTCGGGATGGCTCGGCCGCCTCTTTGACGGAGGGAAGCAGATGGTGAGCGACGTGCTCGGCGTCTTCTCTTCCGTCGTGGATACTGTCGCGCTCCGGTAGGCCCTCCTTTCTCATGGACGCAACCCGCATCATCGTAGGCATCTCTATCCTCGCCGTGCTCCTTGCGCCGTCCGCGGCATACGCGGGGAATGCGGACGTCACGTCGTATACGTCAGCGAGCGCGGACACGGGAGGGAACTCCGTGGGGAGCGGAGGGTCTGAGTACGCAGGGAGCGCTTCCGCGTCCGTCCATTCGACGACGATCGTGAACGATGACGGAGGTTCCGTCGATGTCCATGTGGAAATCTCGCGTGACGGCGTGACCTCGAGCCAGTCGTATCATGCGGATGCGGCCCCGGGCCAAGCGGTGCGTATCGACGTCGCCACCTCGTCCGGCAAGGGAAGCGTCGGCGCGCACGTCGAGGCGCATGGAGCGGCGCCGACGAGCTCTCCGGTAGCGCATGCTCCTGAGGCTCGCTCGCGCCCGCACTGGATTTTCAGCAGGATATTCTCCTGGCTTGGGTGGTAAGAACCTGACTTCCGAACGGCGCTAGTGCGTGCCGGAGACGAGTGCGGGGAAGAAGAGCCCGATCATCCCGAGCGCGAGCAGGATGAGGATGATGATGGCGAAGGCGCGTTTCATTGCGGACAGGATAGCAGAAATCCCGCCCCGGGCGAAGCCCGGGGCGGGATTTTTCCAGACCCTACTGCGTCTGTACTTGGGCCTGCATCATCGGCGCATTTGCGCCCGGCATCGGTGAGCCTGCGGGCCGGAGCTGGATGGAAGCTGCGGAGACGCTGCCGTCGGAGTTCGTCGTACCGGTGATGATGACCTCGGAGCCGACGGCGACATCCTGCATGGAGCCGGTCACGCTCTTGCTCACCGTCGTGTCCGGGGTGAAAAGGACGACATGGGAGCTCCCGTCGCGCGTGTTGAGGGTGAGCGAGCCGCTGTCCTCTTTCGCCACGGTCCCGGACAGGAGGCCGGCTCCCATCCCGCCGCGCGCGCCGCCTGTGAACGCGTACGCGCCTTTGCCGCCTGCGAACGTCGTGTTCCCGCCGCGAAACGCCGCGCTCGCGCGGTGAGGAGAGTAATAGCCGCCAGCGAAGCCGAGGATGAGCGCGACCGCGGCCGCAAGCACGGGAACGGTGTATTTCGTATTCTTCATGAGGTAAGGGTTAT
>DATKNE010000044.1:0-4897 GCA_035541515.1 Minisyncoccota bacterium
CACGAAGACCCCGACACGGTCGAGAACGTGTACGAGCCGTATCTCTTGCGCCTCGGCTTCATCGAGCGCTCGCCGCGCGGCCGCATCCTCACGAGTAAGGGGCGCGCCTATCTTTCCGGCGAATCCCTTCTCTAGCTTTCACTTTTTCACTTAAGGAAATCGAGCTGTTCTTCGGGGATACCTATGGACTTTCCATATGCGACCGCAGGAATCCAGGTTGTTTTGTCCGAATACTTGATATCGAAATAGCGTTCTTTAAAAACAACGAGAACGTCATCTCCATTCCAGAAATGCATGTACCAAGGACCGGGCACGAGATGTTTTGAGAGTTGTAAAATTTGTTCCCGAGTCGCATGAATGTCAACTAATTCCCAATCCTCATCCTTCGTTCGGTTTAAAATCTCGATCTCGTCCAAAACCGATGGGCTGTCGAGGCTATTTAGGACGATTGTTCCGGTTAGCATCTCTCAAGTATACGTCCGGCTATCTCGAGCCGGGAAAAAACCGCCGAGTACTAGGCGCGACGAGCCGAGACGCCGAGCCGTACTCTGACGTACGGTGAGGCGCCGAGGCGATGGCGCAACGCCGGAATCGGCGGTTTTGGCCGGCTCCGCCCCTTTTGATATGATGCCGCTATGTCGGGGCATAACAAATGGGCGCAGATAAAGCACCGGAAAGCGGCGACGGACGCGGTGAAGAGCCGGGAATTCTCGCGCTTCGCGCGGCTCATCGCGCTCGAGTCGAAGAAGGCCGCGGGGAACCTGCAGTCCCCCGCCCTTGCCGCGGCGATCTCGCGCGCGAAGGCCGCGAACATGCCGAAAGACAACATCGAGCGCGCGGTCGCCAAAGGCGCGAGCAAGGATTCCGGAAGTCTCGAGCAGGTCGCCTACGAGGCATACGGCCCGGGCGGCGCGGCAATCATCGTTGACGCGCTCACCGACAACAAGAACCGCACCACGCAGGAGATAAAGCACCTGTTCTCCAAGAACGGCTTCGAGCTCGCCACGCCGGGCGCCGCGAGCTGGGCATTCACGAAGAATCCGGCGGGAGCATACATCCCGAACGAGCCGCTCATGGAAGTCGCGGGCGAGGACGAGGAGAAGCTCGGCGCCATACTCTCCGAGCTCGACGAGCATGAGGATGTGCAAGCCGTGTACACGAACGCTAGAGGTTTTGAAACTACGCAGGACGGCGCGGCATAAAAACGCCAGCTACCGCGTTGCGGGTCCCGCTCATTCGCTCCATCGTATCGCTACATACGCCTGCGCTCACTCGCATCCCGCGCCTCGTATCTGGCGTTTTGTATGCTCGCGTTTCATAAGCGTATACTTGCGGCATGCGCGTCCTCGCGATCGACCCAGGCTACGACCGACTCGGCATCGCGGTCGTCGAGGGCGACCCGTCCCGCCCGAACGTGGTCTGGAGCGCCTGCGTCCAGCCGGCCAAAGGAGACCGCGAAGACCGGCTCGCGCACGTCTCCCGCGCGATCGAGGAGGCCATACGGGAGCATTCCCCTGCCGCGTTCGCGCTCGAGACGCTCTTCTTCAGCATCAACAAGAAGACGGCCATCGGCGTCGCGGAGGCGCGCGGCGCGGCGCTCTCGATGGCGGGGCGCGCGGGACTCCGCGTTATCGAGTGCTCGCCCCAGCAGGTGAAGCTGGCCGTGACCGGCTACGGCGGCGCGGACAAGCGCGCCGTCGCGCAGATGGTGCCGAAGCTCGTCGCGCTTCCGCCGAGGAAGCGCCTCGATGACGAGCTCGACGCCATCGCGCTCGGCATCGCGGCGCTCGCCATCGGCATCCGCACCGACTAATCCACACCTGCCGCCGGACGGCCTTGCAAGCGGGAGTGATTTTGGTGAAATATAGCGGCGCCCGAGGGCGCTAACGATATACATACATGGACGAAAGCGAATTCGGTGTCGATGAGGTGAAAAGCGAAGAAGATACGGAAGAGGAGGAAGAAGGAGACGAGTTTGGAGACAGCGAAGAGGAGGAGGAACGATAATCCGGAATCCGCATGCGGCCCCGCAAAACGCGGGGCCGCATGCTAGCATACGGGCTATGTTCGATTTCCTGCGCTCGTTCGATTCTCTCGAGCGTACCGCGAAGCGCCATCTCATCCTGACCGGCCTCTTCGGGCTTTTCGGCCTCTGCTTCCTCCTGGCGGGCATCTTCATGCTCGCCATCGCGCTCACTCCTTCCCCGGACATCGCCTCCTTCGGGAGCCGCCAGGTGGACCAGTCCACGAAGATCTACGACCGCACCGGCCAGGTCCTCCTCTACGACTACAATCGCGACGCGCGGCGCGACGTGGTCCCGCTCTCGGAAATCTCCCCGAACGCGATAAACGCCGTCATCGCCATCGAGGACTCGAGCTTCTACGAGCACGGCGGCATCCGCCTCTCGTCCATACTCCGGGCCATCATCGTCGACGCGTTCGGCGGCTCGCTCTCCCAGGGCGGCTCCACCATCACCCAGCAGGTGGTGAAGAACACCCTGCTGACGAACCGGAAATCCGTCTCCCGGAAGATCCACGAATGGATACTCGCCATCAAGCTCGAGCAGAAGTACTCGAAGGACCAGATCCTCGAGACGTACATGAACGACATGCCGTTCGGCGGCACGCTCTACGGCATCGAGGCGGCTTCCGAGGCCTACTACGGGATACCCGCGAAAGATCTCTCGCTCGCGCAGGCGGCCTACCTCGCCGCGATGCTCCAGGCGCCTTCCTACTACTCTCCGACCGGCTCGCACAAGGACGCGCTCGATACCCGCGAACAGCTCGTCTTGGAGCGCATGCACACGCTCGGATTCATCGACGACCAGGCGCTCGCGAGCGCCAAGGCGGAGAAGGTGTCGTTCGCTCCGGCGGGGGCGAGCACCATCCTCGCTCCGCACTTCGTCTTCTACATACTCAATCAGCTCGAGGACCGCTACGGGTCGAACGCGCTCGTCTCGGGGCTCAAGGTCACGACGACCCTCGACGCGGACCTGCAGGCGCACGCCGAGAGCATCATCGCGGACGCGGCCCCGACCATCCTCGCGAACGACAACGCGAGCAACGAGGCGGAAGTGGCTCTCGACCCCTCGACCGGCGAGATACTCTCCATGGTCGGCTCGAGCGATTTCTTCAGCAAAACGACCGACGGGCAATACAACGCGACCCTGGCGCTCCGGCAACCAGGCTCGACCATGAAGCCGTTCATCTACTCGCTCGCTCTCGAGAGGGGCTATACGCGCGACACGGTGGTCTTCGACGTCCCGACGCAGTTCTCCACCGCCTGCCGCCCGGAAGACGTCGGCAACAGCACGCCCCCTTGCTACGCGCCGGTAGATTTCGATGACGCATACCGCGGCCCGATGACGTTCGAGACCGCGCTCGCGCAGTCCATCAACATCCCCGCCATCAAGGTCCTGTACCTGGTCGGCATACAGAACGCCATCAATCTTGCCGAGTCCATGGGGCTGACCACGCTCGGCGACGCGAGCCAGTACGGGCTCACGCTCGTGCTCGGCGGCGGCGAAGTGCGCCTCTTGGACCTCGCAGGCGCCTACGCGGGCTTCGCGAGCGGCGGGGTCGTGAACACCCCGACCGGCATCCTCGAGGTAGATGACGCGCAAGGGAACGTGCTGACGCAGTACGCGCCGAGCCCCCGCCGCGTCCTTCCGGAGAACATCGCGAACGACATGAACGCCATGCTCTCGGATAATCCTGCGCGCGTTCCGGAGTATTCGCTCAATTCGCCGCTGTACTTCCCGGGCTACGACGTGGCCGTGAAGACCGGCACCACCGACGACACCCGCGACGCGTGGGTGGTCGGTTACACGCCCTCTATCGTCATCGGCACCTGGGCGGGCAACAACGACAACTCGCCGATGAAGAAGAGTATCGCCGGGCTCATCCTCGCGCCGTCGTGGCACCAGATCATGGCATACGCGCTCACGAAGTACCCGAAGACGTATTTCGGGGAAGCGGACCCCATCCCCGCGTCGGTCCCGCCGATGCTCCAGGGGAATTGGCGCGTGCCGGATGCGAACAACGTCGTCGCCCCGCACAGCCTCCTCTACTGGACCGATAAGAACGACCCGCAAGGCGCGCCACCGAGAAACGCCTCATCCGACCCGCAGTATCCGTACTGGGAATACGGGGTGGCAAACTGGTACGCGACGCACCCTGAATCGTTCTACGGCGGCGTAATGCTTCCCGTGCCACTTTCTTACGGAGAAACCGTGTCGTCGAGCACGGGCGCTTACTGATTCATCGGGGACACGAGGTAGAGGAGCGTCGCGTCGCCGACGCCTTTGATGATGAGCGGCCTGCCTATCCCTGCCGCGGAAAGAGAGATGCTCTCGGCGCTCGTGAGCGAGAACGCCGCGGACAGGTAGCGATGATTGAACGAGAGGTCGAGCGCGGTACCGGAGAGCTGGGCGGGGATGGATTCGGATGATTCGCCGATATCGCTGTTCTTCGCGAAGAGCGCGAGCTCCTTCTTCTTGACGTCGAGCGAGACGCGGACTTTCTGAAACGAGTCGGAGAATATGGTCGTCCGCTTGAGCGCGTTCTCGAGATCCTTGCGGAGCACGGTAGCTTCCACGACCGATTCTTTCGGTATGATCTGGCGGTAGTCCGGATAGACGGCGTTCGTGAGACGCGAGACGAGCATTCCTTTCGTCGAGACGAACGCGCACTGGTGGTCGTCGAATGAGACGATGATGTCGTCATCCGGGAGCGCCTGAGCTATCTCGAGCGCGTTCTTCGCGGGGATAAGGAATTTCCCTTGCGTCCCTTTTCCGGAAAGCGCGACTTTCTTCTCGGCGAGCCGGAACGAGTCGGTCGCGACCGCGGTGAGCATGCCTCCTTCTATCGAGAGGTAGATGCTCGCGAGCTCAGGACG
>DATKNE010000045.1:0-3566 GCA_035541515.1 Minisyncoccota bacterium
CCGCCGAAAAAGTACATCCGCACGTTCAGCGGAGACATGGAGACGCTCAAGCAGGGCGGCCGTCCCGACCTCGCGCCGCTCGAGGAACCCGCTTCGGCGTCTGCGCCGGCGTTCGAACAGAGGACGGATCTGCCACCCGCACTGCCTCCCTTGGAGAAAGTGAGGTTTCCGACCTCTGCCTCGGACCTTCCGGCACCGCCTGTCGAGGCGAAATCGATTTTCACGCCCGCTCCGCCATCGCCTCCTCCTTCTCAGCCGGAACCGCCGGGGCTTCCTCTACGCCTCGAAGTCCCGCCCCCGCCGCCACCGGCTCCGCAACCGCCCGCGCCTGCGCCTGAACCGGGACCCGTCCCGCTCGAGACCTATCAGGACGACTTCGCACAACGCATGAAGACGCAGAGCGCTTCGACCGCGAGCATCCTCGCCGCCGAAGAGGACGCGCGCGCCGGAGAGCCCGAGCGCGCCGCGAAGGAGGTGCCGACCGGCAGCGTCATCTACGTCGTCGCCGGCATCGCGCTCCTCGCGATCGGCGTCGCGGGCGCCTACTACGGCTACGCCGTGTATCTCGCGAAGCAGGCGCCCGTCATCGTCGCGCCTGCAGCCACCGCGCCCATCTTCGTCGACGACCGGCAGGAGATTTCCGGCACGGGAAGCGGACTCCTCGCGCAGATGGAGACGTCGGTCGCGAACCCGATATCCCAGGGCGCGGTGCGCTTCCTCTATCTCCCGGCCTCGACCACGACGACGGATTCCGTATTCGCCGCGCTCAATCTCCCCGCGCCCGGCAAGCTCCTGCGCAACATAAACGCGAACGGGAGCATGGCCGGCGTCATACGCGAGCAGGACGGGACGCAAAGCCCCTTCTTCATACTTGCCATAACTTCCTACGGGGAGACGTTCTCGGGGATGCTCTCGTGGGAGCCTACGATGCTGAACGATCTCGCCGGGCTCTATCCGGCCTTGCCCGCGCCGGCTCAGGCGACCTCCACCGCTACCACCACAGCCCAGGCGCCCGCTTCGGCGCTTCCTTCGCGGACGCTCGGCCCGGGCTCCTCCGGCGAGGACGTGCGCAAGCTCCAGATCCTGCTCGCGCTCGACCCGAGCCTCTACCCCGAAGCGCTCATCACCGGAACCTACGGCTCGCTCACGGTGAAGGCGGTGGGGCGGTTCCAGGAGAAGTACGGCGTCGCTTCGAGCGGCGCATCCGGATACGGGTCGGTGGGCCCGAAGACTCTCGCGAAGCTCGCGGACGTGTTCGGCGGCGGCGCGGCGGGCGAGACCGCATCGTCAACGCCTGCCATCTCGGTCACGCCGGGCGCTGGATTCCGCGACGAAGTGGTCGCTAATCACGACGCGCGCGTCTATCGCGACGCGTACGGCCGGAACCTCCTCGTCTACGGCTACTGGAACCAGACGACGCTCGTCATCGCGCGGGATGAGCCGGCCTTCGCCGAGCTCGTGAACCGCCTCGGCACCTCCCACACGGGCAATTGACCAGGGTTCTGGTATCATTGCCCGCAATGAAGACCGACCATCTGCGCAAGTCGCTCGAGGAAGAGAAAGCCCGGCTCGAGTCGGAGATGGGGAGCGTCGGGCGCAAGAATCCGAACGTGCCCGGGGACTGGGAAGCGGTCCCGAGCGAGACCGGCCAAGAGCCGGACGAAGCCGACCAGGCGGACGTGTTCGTGAGCGGCGACACGAACGCCGCCATACTCGCCGACCTCGAAGCGCGCTACGACACGGTCGTCGGTGCGCTCGCGCGCATGGACAAGGACGAGTACGGCGTCTGCGAGGTGTGCGGGAAGAAGATAGAACAAGAGCGGCTCGAAGCAGACCCTGCGGCGACGACCTGCAAGGAGCATAAGTAAGGCGATGGAAACGGCGAAACCGAAACTCGCATCGGTCCGCCAGAAAGCTCAGGCGAATGCCGGAGCGAAGCACGGATACGCGAAGGCGAACACCGCGCAGCCGGTCGGGAGCTCTGCGGAACTCGTTTCGGTAGAGGCCGACCTCACGCGCGGGCTGCACGCGTTCTCGGTCGTCGGGCTCCCGGACAAGGCGGTCGAGGAAGCGCGCGACCGGGTGTCGGCGGCCATCCGGCATTCGGGATTCAAGCCGCCGAAGCAGCAGAACAAGCGCATCGTGCTCTCGTTGTCGCCGGCCGACCTCAAGAAAGAAGGCTCGCACTACGACGTGCCGCTCGCGCTCGCGTACCTCGCGGCCGCGGGCGACATCCCAGCAGTGCCGCAGGACGTCCTTTTCATGGGAGAACTCGCGCTCGACGGCGCGGTGCGCGCCGTGCGCGGCATCCTGCCGCAGGTGCTCGCGGGGAAGCGGGCCGGGATGAAATCCGTCTTCGTCCCGCCGCACAACGCGCGCGAGGCGCTCATCGCGGACGGCATAGCGGTGTTCGCGCCCGCCACGCTCGCGGAGCTCATCATGCACCTGCGAGGCGAGAAGCCCCTCCCGCGGCAGACGCGCGACCGGCGTACTGCCGCTGCGCCACTCGCGCTCGACCTCGCGGAAATCAAGGGGCAGGAGAGCGCGAAGCGCGCGTTGGAGATCGCCGCGGCAGGGCGCCATAACGTCGTGTTCTACGGCCCGCCCGGCACGGGGAAGACGATGCTCGCCCGCGCGCTCTCCGGGATACTCCCGCCACTCACGAGCGACGAGATGCTCGAGGTGACGGCCATACATTCGACCGCAGGATTGCTTTCCGACGGCGCCGCGGTCGCGTGGCCGCCGTTCCGCGCTCCGCACCACAGCGTTTCCCATGTGGCGATAGTGGGCGGCGGCGCGTTCCCGAAAGCAGGCGAAGTGACGCTCGCGCACAAGGGCGTGCTTTTCCTCGACGAGTTCGCGGAGTTCGATTCGCGCGCGCTCGAAGCCTTGCGCCAGCCGCTCGAGGACAAGGTGGTGACGGTCTCCCGTGCCCGCGCGACGGTCACGTTCCCGGCTGATTGCATGGTGGTCGCCGCGATGAATCCCGCGGACACGGTTTCCGCGGATTCAAGGGTCGCGCTGCGCGCCGCCGCGAAGCAGGCGCGGCGCATCTCGCGCCCCATCGTGGACCGGCTCGACCTGTGGGTCGAAGTGCCGCACGTGCCGCACGAGACCTTGGCGAAGCTCGGGAAAGGGGAGCCGTCGGAAACGGTCCGCGCTCGCGTGGTCGCCGCGCGCTCGCGCGCGGCGAAGCGCTCCGGAAAGCCGGGCGCGACGAACGCGGCGCTCTCCGGCAAGGATCTCGATGAGCGGAGCGCCATCACGGAAGAGGCGAAAGCCGCGCTCACGAGCGCGGCGGCGCGGCTGAATCTGTCGCCGCGCGCGTACCACCGGACGCTCCGCGTCGCGCGTACCATCGCCGACCTCTCCGGAAGCGACAACGTGTCGCCGGCGCACGTGCACGAAGCCCTGCAGTACCGCCCAAGAGGGTTGTTCGGATTCGAATAACGCGAACACGGCCTCGGCGGAGCCGAGGCCGTGTTCGCGTGGTCAATCCTATTCAGCTCCCTTCTCCTTCGAGACGAGTTCCGCCACTTTGCTCCAAAGCGAAGGGCCGACGATCT
>DATKNE010000046.1:0-6604 GCA_035541515.1 Minisyncoccota bacterium
GGCGCTCTGGACCTGGATAACTTCGCAAACGAACGGCCTCGTCGCCGCCTATCACCCCGCCTGATCGTCTCAAGCCGAGTTTTGACTTTTCTTGCGTTCGTCAAGAAAGTGGGGTAGGGTATTTGAGCCGGTTCGTTGCCCCAACAGCCGGCCCTCCGGGCCCGGGGGTCACGCCCGTCCCCACCCAACGTGACCCCCGGTGGCACCCTGAACTGATCTTTCTCACGAGCTTCGGCACATGCCGGAGCTTTTCTGTTTTATGTTGAGATGTATAGTGAAGAGGTCCCTAAAGCCACTGCACCATTCGTTCGTTTGTCGGCTTGAAGGACGGGGTCTATGCATGTGCTCAAACTGGGGTCGGCTCGCGCCGACCCCTTCTTTATTTAATTTATCATTCAGAATCTCGGCAACCCGAGAAATAGGGGAGGGAGGGGCTTAGCGTAGTCCTTTGCTCCCCGTCTTCGTTCGTGCTATTTTGCCTGAGACCGAAGCCTCCCTGTGGATGCGCAGCATCCCTCTCGGTCACTTCAACCGGCAGGTCCTCCGCCCCCACGGACCTGCCGGTTTTTCTTTTTTTCTTTTTCTGTACCCAGGCCTGGCTTTAGCTATAGTTCGGAAAAGGTATATTGTGCGAAGCTATTCTATTCTGTCCCGACGCCTCTCTGAAGGGCTCCTCCCCGCCCTCTCGAACGGGAGTTTCGAAATAATTCAGCAGGAAACGTTCTTGGTGATGTATTCGTACGCTTCGTCTACCGAGTCTACGAGCTTGTAGAGCTCCATGTCTTCCTTGTTGATGGCTTTGTGCTCCTCGTAGAGCGTCTTCTCGAAGAACGCCAGGAGCGGCGTCCAGTACTCCTTGCCATAGAGCACGATGGGCACCTTGCGGATCTTCTTTGTCTGCACGAGCGTGAGGATTTCCGTGAACTCGTCGAGCGTGCCGAAGCCGCCCGGGAAATACACGTACGTCTCGGAAGCGTAGGTCAGCATCACCTTGCGCACGAAGAAATGGTCGAAGCCGAAGCGTTCGGTGAGATACGGGTTGTATGTCTGCGCTTCCGGAAGATTGATGTTGAGGCCCACGGAGGCGCCGCCGGCTTCGAACGCGCCGCGGTTGGCCGCCTGCATGATGCCGGTCGAGCCGCCCGTGATGACCGCGAAGCCGACCTTGGCGAGTCGCCCCGCGAGCTCGGTCGCGGCCTTGTAGATGTCATCCTCGAATGAGACGCGCGCGCTCCCGAAGAAGGTCGCGGCGAGCGTGTAGCGGCGGATGAGGTCGAAGCCCTCGACGAACTCCGACATGATCTTGAACACGCGCCAGGACTCGACCGTGTTCGGCTTGCAGACCAAGAGCGGCGGATTGTGCGGCATAGTGCGCGAACCCTCGTGCACGACTTTGGCCAGGCGCTCTGCGTGCTCCGCGAGCTTTTGGGGGCTCAGCTTGTCGTCATGCACGATCTTGATGTCCTTCGTGAGGTCTTCGTTCATTCAAGGATAATTCTAGCAGGTCCGGCTCACTTGCAATTGCTTGCGAGCGCATATCCCTGTGCACGAGCGGCGTCTTCGGACGGGAACCAGACCTTGTTCGCGTCGCTGATGCGACCGGCGCCCGAACACCACGGGAAGTAATATTTCGAACCGCTTCTCGACGCGACTACCGTCCCGTCGCTCGTGGTGGAGACGAGCGGGGAAGGCGTGATGGAGACCCCGCTCCCCTGCCCTGCGCTCTGCCCCGTGAGGTAGCCCAGGCCGAAGCTCGCGGTGCAGGAGAGGAGAAGCACCGCTAGGATGAGCAAATCCCTAGGGATTCTGGCGAGCGCGGCTTTGCATTTCTCCCGAACTCCTGCTATAGTCATCGGGTAAAACTATACCACCATGGCATCTACTAAGGCCGGCGGCTCAGCGAAAAACCTCAATGACTCCAACCCGAAATACCTCGGGGTGAAGCTCGCTGACGGCCAGGAGGCGCACGCGGGCATGGTCATCGTCCGCCAGCGCGGCACCAAGATCGAGGCCGGCAAGAACGTCGGGATAGGCAAAGACCACACGCTTTTCGCGCTCGCGTCCGGGAAAATCTCCTTCCGCACGCGCCGCAAGACCAACTACGACGGCCGCGTCCAGATTAAGAAGGTCGCAGACGTCATCTAGATTGCGATACGGAAAGACCCGCGGCTCCTGTCGGAGCCGCGGGTCTTTCTTTCGATGCGCGGGCACTTATTCAGCCTCGATCGTAATCGAAAACTCCCCGAAGACTTCGCCCGCGGATACCGGCACCTTGAACGTGCCGACCTCCTTGAGAGGCTTCTCGAGCTTGATGACCTCTTCCGGCAGGTCGATGCGCGCCTGGGCTTTTGCCGCTTCGGAGATCTCCCGCTCCCCTACGGCGTCATAGAGGTGACCTTTCTCGTTCGCTTTCGCCTTGATGACGATGCGCGTCTCGGCGAGCGCGGCAATGTTGTCCGCAAGCAGCTTCGTGTCGAGCTCCTTGCGCTCCTTGACCTGCTTCATGCGGAGCTCCGCTTCTTTCGTGGCGGCGACGGTCGCCGGCACCGCGAACCCTTTCGGGATGAGGAAATTGAGCGCGTAGCCGTCTTTGGCTTCGATCGACTCATGGGCGCGCCCGACGCCCTTCACGTCCTTCTTCAATATTACTTTCATGATTTGGCCATCCTACCCGCGAAACACGGGACGCGCAACCCTGGGAAGAGCCGCGACATGAGCGCAGGAAAACGTCCGCGGATGCAAGGCGCGACCGAGTACCGAAACGAGCCGTATCGAGTCATACGGCGAGCGAGGAACGGAGGAAGCAACGAAGCAGACGCAGGCGTTTTACGAACGCAATGCTACTTGCCGGTCGTCAAAAAGTCAGCGGCGCGCGCATATTGCGGGTCTTGCGCCGTGTCCGGGGTGAATTTCGGCGTCGAGGTCGCGATGGAAACCTTCAGGTCCGGCGTGATGCCGTTGCCCATGATCCAGTGCCCGGCGGGCGTGATCCAGCGCGCCACTGTGACTTTCAGGGAGCCGTTGTCTATCGGGATGAGGGTCTGGACCGAGCCCTTGCCGAAGGATTGCGTGCCGACGATAGTCGCGACCTTGTTGTCCTGGAGCGCGCCGGCGAGGATTTCCGACGCCGAGGCGGACCCGCCATCGACGAGCACGACCACTTTCGTCCCCTGCGGCACGTCGTTGTAGCCGAGGCTCGTGTGCACGATGCTGGCCGCCTTCCCGTCGAAGTCTTCGGTGACTATCTTCGCGCCCTTCGGGAGGAAGTGGCTCGCGATGTCGACCGCGGCATCGAGATAGCCGCCCGGGTTCCCGCGCAGGTCGATGACGAGCGAGGTGCTTCCGGAAGCCTTGAAGCGCGTGAACGCCTGGTTGAAGAGGTTCGCGGAATCGCTCGTGAACTCGTAGAGCGAGATGTGGTAGACGCCGCTCGCGTCTATGCCGTCGTCGGTCTCCGGCACCTGGATCGTCGCGCGCGTGAGCTTCAGCGTGAACGGCTTCTCGGCGCGCACCAGGGAAAGCGTCACCGTCGTGCCTATCTTGCCGCGGATCTTGCTCACCGCCTCGTCAACCGGCATGCCGTCGGTAAGCACGCCGTCAATGGCGATGATCTGGTCGCCGGCCTTCACGCCCGCGTCAGCGGCGGGGGTGCCTTTCAAGGGCGCGACGACGGTGAGGACGCCGTTCTTGACGTCTATCTCCATGCCGACGCCCGCGAACGAGCCCGAGATGTTCTCATTGAACGCCTTCGACTCTTCCGGAGGGAAGAACACGGTATACGGGTCGCCGTAGGAACTCGCGAGTCCCTGGATGGCGCCGTAGATGCGGTCCTGCACCGACGGCATCGTGGAGGAGGCGTGCGTCATGACGTAATTGGCCTGCAGCGCGTTCCACGCCTTCCAGAAATCCGTGAGGTCGGCGCTCGGGTCCGGCGTCGCGTCGAGCCCGTCGCCCAAGAGCGGCACGCGGGAGATGACCGCGGCGGTCGTGCCGGTCGCGTTCAGCGCGATGCCGCACGAGAACGCGAGCACGGCGACGAGCGCATAGGAGACCGCGCGCGCCGTGACGCCCTGAGCGGATGCGGTGCGATTCCAGAGCGCCATAGTGGAGCGCATTGTACCACAACGCTTCTCGAGCGCGCGCGGACGCGTGCTATCCTTTCACCAATGATCTTTCGCCATGAGTACGCGCACGGCGTCTGGGTCGACCTCGAGCAGCCGACGCCGGAAGAGATTCACGACGCGACGCGCGAATTCGCCCTCTCCGACCGCGTCGAGGCGGAATTGCTCTCCCCTACCCCGTCTCCCTTGGTCGCCGGCGACCCCGAAGCCGCCCTGCTCGTCCTGCATTTCCCGGCGATGGAGACGGCGGAGGGTGACCTGAAGAATCAGGAGGTCGACCTCGTCGTCGGCAAGCATTTCATACTGACGGTGCGCTACGAAGTGGTCGCGCCCCTCTACCACCTGCAGAAGCTGCTCGAGGCCGAGGAGCTCACCGAGGGCCGTTCCGCCCTCACGACCGACATGCTGCTCGAGATCCTCTTCGCCCACCTCTATGCTTCGGTGCGCGACAGCACCAACCACAGCGCGAGCCGCCTCGCGAGGATCGAGCACGACATGTTCGCCGGGCGCGAGCGCGAGACGGTGCGCACCATAAGCAACGCGAGCCGCGAGTTCCTCCACCTCGAGGCCGCGCTCGCGAACCAGGAGGAGCCCTTGGCGCGGTTCCTGAAGACGCTTTCCGATCGCGGCTTCTTCGGCCGCTCCTTCTACGAGCGCGCCGCCCGCATCAACGCCGAACGCGCCCAGGTCGCGCACCACATCCGCACGCACCGGGCGGTCGCCACCGAATTGCGCGAGACCAACAGCGTCCTCCTGAACGCGACGCAGAACTCGATCATGAAAACGTTCACGGTCGTGAACGTCATCTTCCTCCCGTTGGGTCTCATCACGTGGATATTTGCGATGCGCACCGAAGGAACGCCGTTCATCATGAGCCCGCACGCGTTCTGGATCGTGCTCGGCTTCATGGCGGTCGTCGGGTTGACGCTCACGTTCGTCTTCGCCAAAAAGCGCTGGCTGTTCTAAACTGGGTATCCATGGGTTTCCTCTCGCGCATCCTGGGCAGGGGTCAGGCTCCGGCGCCCCAGCTCGCCCCCCGCATCTTCCTCACCAATACGCTCACGAACGCCAAGGAGCCGTTCATCCCGCTCAAAGCCGGCCGGGCCACCCTCTACACCTGCGGCCCCACCGTCTACGGGCAGCAGCACATCGGGAACCTCCGCCCGGCAGTCTTTTCCGACACGCTCGCGCGAACGCTCACGTTCGCGGGCTTCCGGGTGCACCGGGTCATCAACATCACGGACGTCGGCCATCTCGTCGACAACGCGGAAGAGGGCGAGGACAAGATGGCGGCGAGCGCAAAGAAGGAAAAAGTCTCTCCGCATGACATTGCCGAGCGGTATGCGAAGCGGTTCATCGAGGACCTCGACGAGCTCGACGTGGACACGCGCGACATCCAATTCCCGCGCGCGACCGAGTACATCAAGGAGCAGATAGCGCTCGCGAAAACCCTCGAGGAGAAAGGCTTCGCGTACCGCATCCGGGACGGGCTCTATTTCGATACGAGCAAGTTCCCGGGCTACGGCAAGCTCGGGCATCTGCAGGACGTCGCGCTCCGCGCTGGCGCGCGCGTGGCGATGGTCGAAGGCAAGCGCAATCCGATGGACTTCGCGCTCTGGCGAACCGCCAAGCCCGGAGACCTCCAGCAGTGGGATTCGCCCTGGGGCATGGGCAACCCCGGCTGGCATATCGAATGCTCGGCGATGAGCCGCGCGCTCCTTGGCATCGAGCTCGACATCCACACCGGAGGCGAAGACCTGGCAACCATCCATCACAACGACGAGATCGCGCAGTCGGAAGCCGCGAACGGGCGGCAGTTCGTCCGCTACTGGATGCACAACGCCTTCGTCACCATGGGCGGCGAGAAGATTTCGAAATCGCTCGGCAACGTCGTGTACCTCTCCGACATCATCGAGCGCGGGTACCACCCGCTCGCGTACCGCTACTTCCTACTCCAGGCGCACTACCGCACGCCGGTGTCCTTCACTTGGAACGCGCTCGACGCCGCGCAGGGCGCCCTGGCGCGGCTCTGGAACGTCGCGCACGAGATCGGGGAGGAATCGGGTAGGAAAAGCGCGCCGTCGGAATCGAGAGAACGGTTCGTCGCCGCGATGCGCGACGACCTCGCGACCCCGCAGGCCATCGGGACGCTCTGGGAGACTCTGCGGAGCGAGGAGTTCTCTCCGGAGGAGAAATGGGGTCTGTTGGAGGACGCCGAGGCGCATCTCGGCCTCTCGCTCCTCTCCCCTCCCGCACTCTCCGTAGCCCCTGAAGAAGCCCCCCAGGAGGTTCGGGAACTCCTCGCGAAGCGCGAGAACGCCCGCAACGCCAAGGATTTCCAAGAAGCCGACCGCCTGCGCTCTGAGATCGAGACCCGGGGATATCGTGTGGAAGACTCGGCCGAGGGCGCCATCCTCACGAGACGCAAATGACTGAATCCGCGTAGGCACGGAGCCGGATTTTGAGGGTTAGACTCGGCCTAG
>DATKNE010000047.1:0-3605 GCA_035541515.1 Minisyncoccota bacterium
GACCGCCTTCCTCGAGGACTCCAGGTCGCACCCGATGACGACGCCCGCCACGCCGCGCTCCTTCATTCTCGCGAGGAGCTCCTCGCGGTCCGCGTCATACTGCCCGAACTGCACGTGGCAGTGCGCATCGACGTGCCTGAATTCCATACACTAGGCGAGCCGCGGGAAGAGATTCTCGGGCTTCTGGTTCTTGCGGACTGCCGAGGCGATCGCCGCGGCCGTCCGCGGCATCAGGGCGGCGAGGTGCGCGGCGATGCGCGCGAGCTGGCCGACCAGGGTCTCTATGTCTTTCCGTGCCGCTTCGCGCTCGACCGTGTCGCCGCTCTTGATTCCCTTGTACGGCGCCTTCTCCGTCATGAACTCGTCCGCGGCCGTGACTTTCCCGAACACGAAGTCCATCGCCTCGTTGAACTTACACGCGTCGAGAGCCGCGATGAATTCCGGCGCAAGCGCAGTGTCCTCTTCCGCGAGCTCGACCGGGTGCGGCAGGTGCTCTTCCGCGAGCTTCATCACGCGCGCGACGAGATTCCCGAGGCCGTTCGTGAGATGCGCGGTGTAGTGCTCCTTGATGGCATCCGGCGTGAGGTCCGAATCTTCGGCCGGGCTCACATGCCGCAAGAGCACGTAGCGGAGCGCGTCCGTGCCGTACGCCTCGACGACGTCGAGCGGGTTGATGACGTTCCCCAGCGATTTGCTCATCTTCTTGCCTCCGGAGGTGATGAATCCGTGATAGAAGACCTGATCCGTGTTCTTCACGCCTGCCGATTTGAGCATCGCCTGCCACATCAAGGATTGGAAGCGGACCTGGTCCTTCCCCGCGACCTGGAGCGTCCGGCCTTCCTGCCAGAACTTCTCGAAATTCCCGCCCTCTTCCGGCCAGCCCAAGGTGGAGATGTAGTTCGTGAGCGCGTCGAACCACACGTACATCACTTGCGAATCATCGCCCGGCACGGGAATGCCCCAGGAGAGTCGCGCCTTCTCGCGCGAGATGCTGAAATCCTCGAGACCGCCGTTCACGAAATTGAGCGCCTCTTGGCGGCGCCACTCCGGCACCACCGAGTCCTCGCGCGAGAGGTATTCGCGCAAGAAGCCCTCGTATTTCGAGAACCGGAAGAAATGATTCTCTTCGGTTATCTCCTCAGGCGTGAGATTCGGATGGAGGATGCAATGCCCGTTCTCGAGCTCCTTCTCGGTCTTGAACGATTCGCAGCCCACGCAATAGATGCCGGTGTAGGATTTCTTATAGATATCTCCGGCCGCTTCGCAGCGCTTCCACATCTCTTGCGCCGCCGACTTATGCGCGGGGTCGGTGGTGCGGATGAACGTGTCGTTCGAGAGGTCGAGCGCCCCTTTGAGCTTCTGGAATTCGGCTGCGAAATGGTCGACATATTCCTGCGGTTCCTGCCCCGCTTTCTTCGCGGCCTCGAGGATCTTCTGCCCGTGCTCGTCCGTGCCCGTATTGAAGAACACCTCTTCCCCGCTCGCACGCCAGTGGCGTGCGAGCGCATCGGCCTGCACGATCTCGAGCGCGAAGCCGATATGCGGGTCCGCGTTCACGTACGGAAGCGTGGTGGTGATATAACGCGCCATCAGGATTTCGATTCAGCGGCGCCCTGCTTCATCTGCTCATGACGCCACTTGCGCGCCTGGATATCGGAGATGAACTCGATCATGACGGCCGCGACCGGCACGGACAAGAGGACGCCGAGGAACCCGGCCAAGGTGCCGCCCGCAATCAGGGCGACGATGACGAGCAAGGGCGGCACGCCGACGACTTTCTTCACGATGAGCGGGTAGATGAGGTTCGTCTCGAACTGGTTCACGATCACGTACAGACAGACGACGATGAACGCGAGCTGGAAGCCTCCGGCCGAATAGCTCACGGCGGCCGCGAGCCCGCCCGACAGGAGCGAGCCGAAGATGGGGATTATCTCGGCGACCGCGGTGAACACGGCAAGCAGGAGGGCGTACGGCATGCCGCCCGCCGCGAATCCGATCACGACGAGGCCGAGGTATATGAGGATGCCGACGATGACCGAAAGGAGTATCTGCCCCTGCATCCAGAGGCCGATCTTCTTCTGCGCGCGCTTCCACAGGCCGACCGCGTACTCCTCGTGCGCCGCAGGGACGATGACGCGCAGGAAGTCGTCGACGCCGGTCTCCTGGAGCGCGAAGTAGAACGAGAGGACGATGACGAGCAGGAGCGAGAAGATGCCGCCGAAGAACGTGGCGATGAGCTGGATGACGCTCGTCGAGGAGCCGCCTGAGAAGACGGTCTTGAACGCGAGCAAGGTCTGCATGATGGTCTGCGCCTGATGCTGCGAGGCGATGAGGTCCGCCGTGTTGCTCACTCCCGGGATGGAAGAGAGGTTGAGCGTGTCGAGGTATTGCGGGATGGTCGAGAGGAAATTGACCGCGTCGGCGATGATGGGCGGGAAGAAGAAGTAGATGAGCGAGAAGACCGCCCCGAAGACGAGCACATAGGTGAGGAGCGCCGCGATGAACCGCGGGACGCGGCGGCGCACGAAGAAGACGATGCCCGGCTCGATTGCGGAAGCGATGACGATGGCGGTGAGCACGAGAAGCGCCAGGTCGCGAAGCAGCCACAGGGCCCACGCGCCCGCGATGATGAGGAGGGCGGTGAAGATAGTGCCCGGAGTGATGGAGACGCGGATGTCCCTATCCATAGGAGCATCCTAGCACAACGGCCTGTCTAGGAAATCGCGGCGCGGATGCGCTCCGCTGCTTGGGGAACGGTGAGGCGCTCCTGCTCCCCGCTGTCGCGGTGCCGCAAGGTCACGGTGCCTTTCATCTCCGGCGTCTCGCCCAAGGTATCGAAATCGATGGTGATGCTAAACGGCGTGCCGATCTCGTCCTGCCGGCGGTAGCGCTTCCCGATATTGCCGTTGTCGTCCCATGCGATCGCGGGGTGCACCTTGCGCAATTCCTCGCGCACTTCGCGCGCCTTCGCAACGAGCTCCGGCTTGTTCTTCAAGAGCGGCGACACCATCGCCTTCACGGGCGCGATCTTCGGCGAAAGCGCGAGATACGTGCGCGTCTCCCCGCCGAGCTCGTCTTCGCGATACGCGCTCGCGAGCACGGCGAGGAACGTGCGGTCAACGCCCAAGGACGGCTCGATGACATGCGGCAGGAACTTCTCTTTCGACTCCTCGTCGAGGTATTCGAGATTCGCGCCCGAGCCTTTCTGGTGCGCGTCGAGGTCGAAGTCCGTGCGGTACGCGAGGCCCCAGAGCTCTTTCCGCCCGAACGGGTAGTCGAATTCGAAATCGATAGTGCGCTTGGAGTAGTGCGCGCGGTCGCTTTCCGCGACCTCGAGCTCGTGCACAGCATCCTTCGGCAAGCCGATGGCCTCGGCATACGCGTGCATCAGCGTGCGCCACTCCTCGAACGCCGCCTCCCACTCGGACGGCTTTACGAAATACTCGATCTCCATCTGCGAGAGCTCGCGGAGCCGGAATATGAAATCGCGCGGGGCTATCTCGTTGCGGAACGCCTTCCCTATCTGCGCGATGCCGAACGGGAGCTTCGGGTGGAGGGAGTCCACCACGTTCTTGAAATTCGCGAAGATGCCGCCGGCGGTCTCG
>DATKNE010000048.1:0-6225 GCA_035541515.1 Minisyncoccota bacterium
AATCCGTCCTCTCCGCACGCGGAGGGGCGCGCCGCGCGCGCCATGCTCGAGGATGCCCGCACGAGGATCGCCCGGCTCGTCGAGGCGAAGCCGGACGACGTCGTGTTCACGAGCGGCGCTACCGAAGCGAACGCGCTCGCCATCCTCGGCGTCGTACGCGCGAATCACGGCGGTCACGTGCTCTATGACCCGGGCGCCCACGCATCCATCGTGGAGAACGTCCGCATGCTGGCGCGGGAAGGAGCGGTCATCGAAACGCTCTCGTTGCGAGACGGCAGAGTCGATATCGAGGCGCTCAGGAAACTCCTGCGCCCGGAAACCGTCCTCGTAGCCATGGAAGCGGTGAACGGGGAGACGGGGGCGATCTGGAACACGCGCGAGGTGCGGCAGGCGCTCGATGCGGCGCGCCCTATGGGCGCGCCGCGCATCCTGCTCCACGTGGACGCGTCGCAAGCGGTGCATACCGAGAAACTCACCCGCGCGCATTTCGGCGCGGACCTCATGACGCTCGATGCATCCAAGGTACTGGAGGCGCGCGGCATCGGGTGCCTCATCGCGCACCGGACGATTCCTCTCGCACCTTTATATGGAGGAGGAGGGCAGGAGCGGGGGCTGCGGCCCGGGAGCGAGTCTCCCGAGCTCGCGCACGCGTTTGCGGACGCTCTCGCGCGCGCGAGCGCCGGCGCGGAAGGCTTCCGCGCGGAAGCGGCGAAGATGCGCGCACGCCTCCTGGCCGAGCTTCGAGACATCCTGGGGCTTCTCGTGAACGAAGGCGCGAAGCAGGCGCCGCACATCCTCAACGTCTCGCTCCCGGGGCGCGACACGGACTACCTCGTCGCCCTTCTCGACGAAGCCGGGTTCGCCGTCTCCACCAAGAGCGCGTGCGAGAGCGATTCGGAGGAAGGTTCGCGCGCCGTCCTTGCGCTCACGGGCGACCAAGAGCGCGCGAAATCGAGCCTCCGCATCTCCTGGGGACCCGGGCATTCCCGCTCCGATCTGCATCGATTCGGCACGGCGCTCCGGGAGTCGGTCGCATTCATTGACTCCGCGGGTCGCGCATAGCATCATAGTGAATATGGAAATAGAGGAACTCTCCAAATCCCAGCTCATCCTCCTGACGATACTCGTGAATTTCGTCACCTCGGTGGCGACCGGCATCCTCACCGTGTCGCTTCTCGACCATGCGCCGGCGGTCGTCACCCAGACGGTCGACCGCGTCGTCGAGCACACCATCGAGACGGTCGCGCAGGCGGCGCCTGCCGCGGTAGTGACGGCGCCCACGCCCGCGCCCTCGAACCAGGACCTCGTCGTGAACGCGCTCGCGGCGGAATCCTCCCGCCTCGTCGGCATCCATGACGCGGCGAGCGCCACCACGAGCCCGGCGCTCGCCATCGGCACGTTCTTGCCCAAAGCGCAGATAGTCGTCACCGCCTCGACCGACTCTCTGCCGCAGGAGGCGCTCGTCGAATTCCCCGACGGCTCGTTCGTGAAGGCATCGCTCGCCAAAGCCGGGGATGGCGTCTCGGTCTACGGCTTCGCTCAGGATGCTACGCTCCCGAAAGCGTCCGCGCCCGCGCTCGTCGCGTCCGACGCTCTCAAGCTCGGCGAGACCGCGCTCGCGGTTTCCGCCGACGGCTCGGCCGCGACCGGCATCGTCTCGAGAGTGAGCAAGTCCGGCATCCATACCACGCTTCCGGACGTGGGCACGGGGAACGCGGTCGTGGACCTCTCAGGCAACATCATCGGCATCGCCGCGGGCGGGACCGCCGGCCTCCTCATCCCGACCGACGTCATAACCGGCCTCCTCACGGCCACCTCGTCTTCTGCAACAAGCTCGCCCTCATCCGCGTCTTAATGGATATGCCTCCTTTCAATAACTTCACCACCAAAGCCAAGGAAGCCGTGCGTCGCGCGCACGAGCTCGCTATCGAGCGCGGGCAGAATCACGTCTCGCCCTTGCACCTCCTTGCCGCGCTCGTGCTCCAGGAGGAATCCTTGGTGTTCTCCATCCTCGACCGGATGGAGGTAGACACCATCATGCTCGCCGACGCCGTCCTCGAGCACCTCGAAGCGCCGGAGACCGCCTCGGTGCTCTCGCCGTCCTACCAGATCTACCTCACGCCGGACCTCGCGCAGGCGCTTGAAGCGGCCGGCAAGATCGCCGCACGCATGAACGACTCGTTCGTGGGCACGGAACACCTCTTCCTCGCCGTCCTCGAGCACCCGGGCCCCGCCGCGGACGTGCTCGCGCGCTTCTCGATAGGGAAGGACGCGGCGCTCGCGGTCCTGAAGGAGCTGAAGAACGCGCATGAGGGACAGACCGCCGAGCCGAAGCGCTTCCGCGCGCTCTCGAAGTACGCGCGCAACCTGACGAAGCTCGCGCAGGACAACAAGCTCGACCCGGTCATCGGGCGCGACGCGGAAATCAACCGCGTCATCCAGATACTCGCGCGCCGCACGAAGAACAACCCGGTGCTCCTTGGCGCCGCGGGCGTCGGCAAGACCGCTATCGCCGAAGGGCTCGCGTCGAGGATGGCGAGCGGGGACGTGCCGGAAACGCTCAAGGGCAAGGAGCTCCTGTCGCTCGATCTCGGCCTCATGGTCGCCGGCACGAAGTACCGCGGCGAATTCGAGGAGCGCATGAAGAACGTCATGAAGGAGGTCGAGCGCGCGGAAGGGAAGGTCATCCTCTTCGTCGACGAGCTCCACACCCTCGTCGGCGCGGGCGGGAGCGAAGGGTCGCTCGAGGCGTCGAACATGCTGAAACCCGCCTTGGCGCGCGGGGAGATCCGCATCATCGGCGCGACGACGCTGAACGAGTACCAGAAATACATCGAGAAGGATGCCGCGCTCACGCGCCGGTTCCAGACGGTGTTCGTGCAGGAGCCTTCGGTCGAGGACGGCATCGCCATCCTCCGCGGGCTCCGCGACAAGTACGAGCTCTTCCACGGCGTCCGCATCACCGACGGCGCCATCGTCGCCGCGGTGGAGCTCTCCTCCCGCTACATCACCGACCGCTATCTTCCCGACAAGGCGATCGACCTCATCGACGAGGCCGCTTCGGGGCTGCGCATCGCGCTCGAGAACAAGCCGCCCGTGCTCGAGGAGACGGACCGCAAGGTGCGCCGGCTCGAGATCGAGCGCCAGGCGCTCCAGAAAGACATCGAGGGCGAGGGCGGCAAGGAGATAAAGGAGCGCATCAAGGCCATAGACGCGGAAATCGCCGACTTGCGCGAGAAGACGAACGAGCTCGAGCTCAAGTGGAAGAACGAGAAAGAAGTGCTCGAGGGCATCCGCTCCGCGAAGACCGAGCTCGAGAAGCTCAACCAGGACGCGGACGCCGCGGAAGCGGCCGCCGATCTCGGCACGGTCGCGGAAATCCGCTACGGGCGCATCCCCGCGCTCCAGAAGGAGCTCGAGACGAAGCTGAAGCGCCTCAAGTCGCTCCAGAAGTCGCGCCGCGTCCTGCATGAGGAAGTGACCGAGCACGAGATCGCGGGCGTGGTCTCCAGGTGGACGGGCGTGCCGGTGGCAAAGATGCTCGAAGAGGAGGTGGCGAAACTCGCGCGGATGGAGGAAGAGCTCAAGTCGGCCGTCATCGGCCAGGACGAAGCGGTGAAGAAGGTGTCGGATGCCGTGAAGCGTTCCCGGGTGGGCATCAGCGACCCGAACCGCCCCATCGGCTCCTTCCTCTTCCTCGGGCCGACCGGCGTCGGCAAGACCGAGCTCTCGAAGAAGCTCGCCGAATTCATGTTCAACGACGCCGATGCTCTCATCCGCGTCGACATGTCGGAATTCATGGAGAAGCATTCGGTCGCGAAGCTCATCGGCGCGCCGCCGGGCTACGTGGGCTACGAAGAGGCGGGCACGCTCACGGAGAGCATCCGCCATCGCCCGTACGCCGTCGTCCTCTTTGACGAGATAGAGAAGGCGCATCCGGAAGTGTTCAACATCCTCCTGCAGGTCCTCGACTCGGGGCACCTCACCGACGGCAAGGGGAGGAAGGTCAATTTCAAGAACACCATCGTCGTGCTCACGAGCAACGTAGGGAGCGAGGTCATCGACCGCGCCTCGAGCATCGGCTTCAGCGCCGGCGACCTCTCGGACGCCTCGCGCTACGAGGAGATGAAGCAGAAGGTGATGACGAGCCTCAAGGAGCAGTTCCGCCCGGAATTCCTCAACCGCCTCGACGACATCATCATCTTCGACATGCTCGGCAAGGAAGCGCTCGCGCGCATCGTCGAGAACCAGGTGGAAGAGGTTGTGAAGCGGCTCGCGGAGAAGCGCATCCGGCTCGATCTTGCGCCGGAGGTTCGCACCTGGCTCGCCGAGAAGGGCTACAACCCCCAGTACGGCGCCCGTCCGCTCCGCCGCACCATCCAGGACAAGATACTCACCCCGCTCGCGTCCCTCATGATCGCGCAGGGAGTAAGCGAAGGCGGCATGGTGACCGTCACCCTCAAGAACGGAGAGCCGAATTTCGACGTGAAGAAGCGCGTGCCGAAAGCTTCGCGCAAGGCGGAGCCCGTTGCGGCCTAAGCATCCGGCACAGCCTCGCCTCGCTTGCTGGAGAGAGGCTCCTCTGGTAGATTCGACGTATGTCTCAAGACCGCCTCATCCGCCTCAAGTCCACGAAGTCCGCGCACGTGGTCTGGACGCGCAAGAACCGGAAGAAGGTCGAGCGCAAGCTCGAGTTCCAGAAATACGACCCGAACGTCCGCGCTCGCGTGACGTACAAGGAGGCTAAGAAATAAGCCAGCCGCGAAACCGCCCGGAAGGGCGGTTTCGCTTCGGCGCCCCCGGCCGGCGGGGCGCCTAGCCTTATCCTCACCGCCTTCATTGAACCCGCAAGGGGAACTGCTAGGCTTAGGGCATTACCTATTCATCATCAACGATATGCGTTTGACTCGCGTGATGCGCCGCGGAGCCTTCTCTCTGGCCGTTTCCGTTCTCGCGTTACTTTCCATACCTGCGTCCGCAGCGGCCGCGACCTATTACGTCGCGACGAACGGGAGCGACAGCAACAGCGGCACTTCTGTCTCGAGTCCGTTCAAGACGATGCAGCACGCGGCCGACCTCACGAACCCCGGCGATACGGTGTACGTTCGCGGCGGCACCTACACGTTCAGCGGCTCGTCCGACGCGCTCACCATCAGCCGCTCCGGCGACGCGAGCGGCGTGATCACGTATGCCGCATATCCGGGCGAAACGCCGGTCATCCAGTTCGGCGGAGGCGCCTGGGAAGGCATCAATATCCGGGCGAGCTACATCGACGTGAACGGCTTCACGGTCATCGGCCCCGCGCAGTCCTACGCGAGCAAGGGATGGGCGGGCACGAATAGCCCGGGCACGAGCTCCGGCACCGGGAACGAGGCCTGCATCGTGGCCGGCTACTACAACGCGTCGGGTCCGTTCTACACGCACATCACGGTCGAGAACAACACGGTGAGCTACTGCTCGGAGACCGGCATCCAGGCGCTCCACGCGGACTACCTGACCATCAAGAACAACATCGCGCACGATAACTCCTGGTACTCGCCGTACGCGGGCTCGGGCATCAGCGTGTATGAGACCTACAATTCCGATTCGAACACGGGCACCAAGATCTCCATCACCGGGAACATCACCTACAACAACATCGAGTACGTGGGGCTCCAGGGCGGCAGCTCGATAAGCGACGGCGAAGGCATCATCATCGACGACAACAAGTGGTCCCAGCACTCGGGGAGCGCGTACACGGGGCGCACGCTCGTCGCCAATAACGTGTCCTACGGGAACGGCGGCCCTGGCATCGAGGCCTTCCAGAGCCAGCACGTTGATATCGTCAACAACACTGTCTACCAGAACCAGAAGAATCACTCGGGGAATGACGGCGACCTCGCGCCGAGCGTCGCGAGCGACATCAACCTGACGAACAACATCTCAGTCCCGATGTCGGGGAAGAAGGCGAATGCCTCCGGGAGCGGATTCACGTATAGCCACAACCTCTACTACGGCTCGACGGCGACCACCGGAACGGGAGACATCACCGGCGATCCGCTCTTCGTGAGTCCGGGCCTCACGGCAGGCGCGAACTTCCAGCTGCGGTCGGGTTCTCCGGCGATCGGCGCCGGCACCTCGCTCCTTGCGCCTTTGACCGACATCCTCGGCATAACGCGCTCGACGAACGGCTACGACATCGGCGCATACGAGTACAGCGGCTCAGGCGGCGGGACAGTCACCCCG
>DATKNE010000049.1:0-5267 GCA_035541515.1 Minisyncoccota bacterium
CCCCGCCGATGACGAATAGGTATTTGTGACCTTCTTTCGCCATATGCGCGAGCTAGACCTGTAAATATCGCCGGATGGCGAGCACGGACGCGATGGCGCCGAGGAGGACGCCCGAGCCCACGAGCACGGAGAAGACGAGGAGGAAATGGCTCGCGTAGTAGCCGCCGAGGTCGAATCCGCCGAGCCAGGAGGCGGTGCGGTTGCCCACGTACCAGGTGGTGGGCCACAGGAGGAGGAGCACGACGGCGGAGGCGATGAGCCCCGTGATGACGCCCGTCACGATGAACGGCCCTTGGATGTACGCGTTATTCGCGCCCACCAGCCGCATGACGGCGATCTCGTCCTTGGCGGTGTAGATGGCGAGGCGGATGGTCGCGAACGCGATGAGGATGGAGGCGAGGGCGAAGATGATGACGACGGCGAGGCCGACCTCGCGGGTGGCATTTATGGCGAGCGTGAGGCGGTCGATGACCTGCTTGTTCTGCGCGTAGTTGATGCGGTCGATGATGGACGCCCCGCCGGAGGAGAGCGCCGGCGAAGACTGCAGGAAGCTCACGATGCTCTCATACTGCGACGGGTCCTTCGCCTTCACCTCGAGCGAGGCGTCCAAGGGGTTCCCGCCGAGCTCGTCCAAGGCTTGGAGCGTGAGCTCGTCGTTCGCGTGGCGGTCGCGGAACGCCTGCAGCGCATCTTCCGCGGACGTGTAGGACACGGCTGCGACCTGCGGGAGCTTCTGGAGCTGGTCCTTCACGGAGAGTATCTGCGGCTCGGTCGCGGTCGTGACGAAATAGACGGAGACGTCCACCTTGTCGCGGATGGAATTCAGCGTGAACGAGAGCAGCGCCGAGAGGAAGATCAGGGCGCCGATGATGGCGAGCGTCACCGTCATGATGAGCACGGTGGCGGCCGAGACCGCGCCGCCGCGCGCGAAATCCTTCGCTCCCGTGACGAGCACCCGTCGAAAAGTCATCCAGTTCATAGCGCGTATCGTCCGTCGTGGTCGTCGCGGACGAGCTTGCCGCGGTCCATGGTGACCACGCGCTTCCCTACCGCGTCGACGACGCCCTTGTTATGAGTAGTGATAATCACCGTCGTGCCGAGCTCGTTTATCTTCTTGAGTATCTCCACGACCTCGTACGTGCTGATGGGGTCGAGGTTGCCCGTCGGCTCATCCGCGATGATGAGCTCCGGCTGGTTGATGATGGCGCGGCCGATGGCGATGCGCTGCTTCTCGCCGCCCGAGAGCTGGTCCGGGAAATGGCTCGCCTTGTCGCCCAGGTTCACGAGGTCGAGGATGTACGGCACGTCGGAGGCGATCTCGTCATCGGTGCGTCCCGCCGCTTCCATCGCGAACGCGATGTTCTCGTACGCGGTCTTGTTCGGGATGAGACGGAAATCCTGGAACACCATGCCGATCTTGCGGCGGTAGTGATGGAGCGCGGAAGACGGCAGGTCGTTCACGTCGATGGACTCGAAGAAGACGGAGCCTTCGGACGGGCGCTCCTCCGCGAGGAGGAGCTTCAGGAGGGTGGTCTTGCCGGCGCCCGAGTGGCCGACGATGGAGACGAATTCCTTGGGGGCGACCGAGAGCGTGACTCCTTCGAGCGCGAATGTGTCCCCGTACCTTTTCGTCACCTTATCGAAGTAGACCATTGACCGGCCTATTGTACCCCACGCGCGTCCGACGGGTAAAGCAAACCGGCCGCGGAATCCCGCGGCCGGCTGGGGATAAGCTAGGACGCGACCTCCTGGCCGGCTGCGGCGTCTATGAAATCATCGAGGTCGCCCGCGAGCACCTTGTCCGGATTGCCTGATTCGTGCTCGGTGCGATGGTCCTTCACCATCTTGTAGGGGTGCAGGACATAGGAGCGTATCTGGCTTCCCCATTCGTTCGCGGTCGTCGCGGCGACCGAGCGGCCTTTGGCCGCCGCGTCGCGCTCAGCCTCGGCCTTCGCGAAAAGCTTCGCGGAAAGCAGGGCGAACGCTTTCTCGCGGTTGGCCTGCTGGCTCCGCTCGCTTGAGACGTGCACGGCGATTCCGGAGGGCTTGTGGACGAGCCGCACGGCGGTCTCCACCTTGTTCACGTTCTGGCCGCCTGCGCCGCCGCTTCGCGCGAACGTCATCTCCACATCCGCGGGGTTTATGTCCACTTTCTCGTTCGCCGCGAGCACAGGAAGCACTTCGACGAGCGCGAAACTGGTCTGGCGCTTCGCGTTCGCGTTAAACGGCGAGATGCGCACGAGCCGGTGCACGCCCGATTCGTGCTTCAGCCGCCCGTACGCGCCTGCACCCGTGATCTCGAGCAAGAGGTTGCGGTACCCGCCGTGGTCGTTCTCGTTCGCGTGGAGCTCGCGCACTCGCCAGCCTTTCTTCGCGGCATAGCCTTCGTACATCTTGCGGAGCATGTACGCGAAGTCTTCCGCGTCGTCTCCGCCTGCGCCCGCGAGAATCGCGAGAGTCGCATTGCCGGCGTCATGCGGGTCGCCTGAGCCTCCTTCTTTCAAGGACTGGTACTCGGCGACGACCGCCTGCGCCTTGTCCTTGTCGAGCCAGAAATCAGGCGACGCCATCATCGCCTCGATCTCCTGCATGCGTTCCTCTGGTTTCATGGAAGCGAGTATACCTCGCGGATTTCGGAGCCGCCTCCCAGACTTGAACTGGGGACCCACTGCTTACGATGCAGTTGCTCTACCAACTGAGCTAAGGCGGCCTACAGCAAGTTTTACCACAGAAAATCCGTGCAAAAAAGCTGGAGCCGAGAGCCGGGATTGAACCGGCGACCTGCGCCTTACCATGGCGCTGCTCTACCAACTGAGCTATCTCGGCGAAGTGAGCGAACATTGAGAAGGTACCACATCGCACGCTATACTTGCCATATGGAAGGCCTCGCGAATCACGAGAAAGAGATCCGCCCGTGGGGCGCGTTCGAGCGCTTCACCTTGAACGAGAAGACTACGGTGAAAATCATCACCGTGAACGCCGGGGAGGCGTTCAGCCTCCAGACGCACGCGCATCGCGACGAGTTCTGGCGCGTGCTCTCCGGAAGCGGCACGATTACGGTAGGAGGCGAGAAGAAAGAGGCGCATGCGAGCGATTCGTTTTTCGTAAAGGCGGGCGATCAGCACCGCGTAGAGTGCGCGACGGAGCCGCTCACGCTCCTCGAGATCGCCTTCGGCGAGTTCGACGAGAACGACATCACTCGCCTCGAAGACCGCTACGGCCGGGCATAAAAGAAAAGCCGGGAACCAACCCGGCCTTTCCTGGCTTTGCGCGAGAGACGGGACTTGAACCCGCAACCTCCGCCGTGACAGGGCGGCGCTCTAACCAAATTGAGCTACTCCCGCAGTACTGCGACATCCTACCAAAAACTCTATTGAATGTCGTGTGCTGGCGGAAGGACTTGCACCTTCGACCTTGGGTTTATGAATCCCATGCTCTAACTACCTGAGCTACGCCAGCGAAGTGAGGCAAACGAGCGCGGAGCGCAGGGCCGCAAGGACGAGGAGAAAATGGCCCTGCCAGTCATTTTCGAATCGGCCGAGCGGCCTGGTGCCATGGGCACCGTTTCGCCGAACGCCGCTGACGTATGCCTCCATACGCCAGCAATATCAAGGACAGTAGCAAACTGCCGGCCTATTTTAAAGCGCGAGCAGGGACAGCGTTAGAAGCCCAGCCAACCGCTGAGCACCTTCCAGCTGCTCCGTACGGCCGCCAACGCGTTCGCGAGGCCCGCGGAATAGCCCCCGCCGACGTCAGCGGTCGGGCCTTTCGCGACCGTGAAGCTACCATCCCAGGCGCCCCAGGACGCGCTCGTGACGCCGTTTCTCGTCGAGCCGACGAATGAAGTCCGTTTGCCGGCAATCGTTATGGTGACTGGTCCGCCGGCATCGGTGATGACGCCCGCGTGCACGGCAGCCATGCAGATCGAAGAATCGTCCGTGTACGCGCTCGTGCCCCACACGGATGCGCCCGTCGAGGCGCCGGGAGCACAGAAGTAGCTGAACTTCTGGCCGTTCTGTCCGCGGCGAGCGATCGCGTTGACCGCCGAGGAAATGACCTCGAGCGCCGACACGCTCACCTTCACCATCTTGCTTGCGGAAGAAGTGGCCGCTCCTGGGGACACGTTCGAGCACGTGAGGACATAGGCGGTGGTCGTCGCCGGATTGACCGTTTTCGATCCCGCGGTAGCGAGCCCCGACGAGCCGTCCGAGAGCGAACAGCCGATCGCGTTCGTCGCGTTCCAAGCGAGCGTTACCGGGAGCCCCGACCCCACGAATGAGGCTGAGGCGCTGAACGTGATCGTGGGTACCGCCGCGAGGCTTGCGGCGACCGAGAATATCTCGCTCCCGTTCCAGGTGCACCGGAGAGCGTGCCCGGGGTTCTGGGAGGCGTTCAGCTTGCAGTTAGCGAGCGCGTCCGCCTGGCTTATGGCATCCGTATCGATGAACTGGCTGCCGTCGAGATAGCCGACGTACGTACCGAGCGCGGTCGAGGATGCCGTCGCCTGGATGGTCACCGAGCCGAGCGTGGTCCCTGTGGGCCGGCATGACGCCCCGGCGAGGTTCGTGCAACCTGTTTCGCGAGCACCGAGGATCACTTTCGCCGTATAGGTGCCTGGCTTCGCGTACGTGTGGCTCGCCGTACCGGCCGCCGTGCACGCATCTCCGGGCGCCGCACACGAAGGAGCGAACTGCGCGGTACCGTCGCCGAAATCAAGCGTGTAGGTGCTGGTGGAACTGTCGCCGCCCACCCAGACCGAGAAGCCGACCGGGAGCGGCACGGCTCCGGAGGTCGGCACCGCCTCAAGCGCGGGATGCGAGCCGGACCGGCTCGAAACAGTGACGGTCACGCTGCCGACGACCGCGGGGCTTGGCTGGGGGCAATTCGCGCAGTTCGTCTGGGCCGTCGGATACGAGGTGAGCGTGGCCACGTACGTGCCGGGGGAGGAATACGAATGCGCCCACGGGTTCTGATTCTTCGAGTCGCCTTGGAAGCTGCCTGAAAACTGGCCGCTCGCCGATCCGTCGCCGTATGCGAGGCTGTAGCGACCGTCCGGAGAAACGCCCGATGCGGAGAACGCGACCGCAAGCGGCGACGTTCCGGAGTTCGGGGTTGCCGTAAGCGTGACCGGATTCGCGCCCGGGGGCGTAGACGTGGCATCGGACGACGAGGCCGACGTGAACGTCGTCTGACCCTTCCCCGGCGAGACGCAGAGATGCCGGAGCAACGCTTCGCGGGTCGACGGACCCACGGCGCCGAAGCCGGTC
>DATKNE010000050.1:0-5710 GCA_035541515.1 Minisyncoccota bacterium
ACAGATGGAGGCATTCGTATCGGCACTGCCGTACGCGGAAATCATCCTCGCAATACTCCTCATCGCCGGAATCGTGCTCCAGCAGCGCGGCGCGGCCTTGGGTGGAGCCTTCGGAGGCGACAATTTCGCGTCAACATTCTATAAGCGCAGAGGCGCAGAGAAATTCCTTTTCAACGCGACGATCGCGGTCGCGACTCTCCTCGTGCTTCTAGCTATCGCCAGCTTCCTCCTGTCAGGATCGTGAACCCGGACGCAACCGACGCTTCGGCGGAAGTGAAGACGCGCATAGCGCGCGCGTGGGACGCGCTCTCCGCTACGCGCGGCGCGCGCTTCTCGGACGCGTTCTCCGCGCTCCTTTCGCCACTCAGCCGGGGCGACCGCGTCATCTTCTATGCGCTCGCGTCCGTGCTCGGGCTCGCGTCCGTGCTCGGCCTCTACGCGCTCGAGCGCTCCTTGCTTGTCACCGTCCCCGCCTACGGCGGGACCCTCGTCGAAGGCGAAGTGGGCTCGCCGCGGTTCATCAACCCGCTCCTCGCGATCACGGACGCCGACCGCGACCTCACCGCGCTCGCCTACGCGGGCCTCATGGGCCTCTCGGGCGACGGGAGCCTCGTGCCGGTCCTCGCGGAGAGCTACACGGTCTCGCCGGACGGCAAGTCGTACACGTTCGCGCTGCGCCCGGACGCGAAGTTCTCCGACGGCACGAGCGTGACCGCCGCGGACGTGGTCTTCACGGTACAGAAGGCGCAGGATCCGGCGCTGAAATCCCCCGCGTACGCGGACTGGTCGGGAGTGGACGTCGAGGCGCTCGACGCGCACACCGTGCGATTCACCCTCGCGAAGGCGTACGCGCCGTTCCTCTCGCTCACGACCCTCGGGATACTCCCGGCGCACCTCTGGCAGTCCGTCTCGGACGAGCAGTTCCCCTTCTCGACCTACGAGACGCATCCGGTCGGCGCGGGGCCGTTCGCGGTGCGGAGCGTATCGCAGAATTCCGCCGGCCTCATCCAGAGCGTCTCGCTCGAGGCGAACAGCCGCTACCCGCTCGGAGCGCCGTACCTCTCCGGCATGCGGCTCGTGTTCTACGCGAGCTCCGACGACCTCGCGCGCGCGTACGGCAACGGCGCGATCCAGAGCGCGTACGGGCTCGCGGTGCCGAGCGCAGTGACCGCGCCGTACTCGAGGGTCTTCGGCGTCTTCTTCAATCCGGACGAGAACCAGGTGTACGCGCGCGCGGAGGTGCGCAAGGCGCTCTCGCTCGCGATCGACCGCGACCACATCGCGAACGACGTGCTCGGCGGATACGCGTCCTCGATCATGGGGCCCGTGCCGCCCGGCGGGAGCGTGCGCCAGGCGCCCGTGCCCGCGACTGACGACCCGATCAGGGACGCCGCCGCGGTGCTCACGAACGCGGGATGGACGTACGACGGCGCGGCGCGCGTATGGCAGAACAAGGCGACGAAGCAGTCGCTCGACGCGATCACCATCCGCACGAGCAACGTCCCGGAACTCAAGAGCGTCGCGAGCGCGGTGAAGGACGACTGGCAGAAGCTCGGCATCCCGGTGACGATCGAGCTCTACGAGCCGGGCGACCTCTCGCAGAACGTCATCCGGCCGAGGAAGTACGAGGCGCTCCTCTACGGCATGGTCATCGGGAGGGACCAGGACCTCTACGCGTTCTGGGATTCCCAGGAGCGCAACGACCCGGGGCTCAACATCGCGCTCTATACGAACAAGAACGTGGACTCCCTGCTCACCGACGCGCGCGAGAACGCAGACCCGCATGCGCGCGCGAGCGACCTCCAGCAGATCGAGGACACGGTCGCGGGAGAGTACCCTGCCGCGTTCCTCTACGCGCCTGACTTCACGTACGCCCTGCCGAAGGCGCTCCGCGGCGTCGCGCTCCCGCAGATCACGACGCCGTCAGACCGCTTCGCGTCGGTCGCGTCCTGGTACCTCCGGACCGACGCGGTGTGGCCGTTCCTGGCGAAATCGAAGGAGTGAGCAGTCGCGAGCGCGCGGGTCTCCCGCGGATTCGCGACTGAGCATTCGAAGAATCTCAGCCTACCAATTAATCATCATCAGTTATGAATCAAGCACCAGCACCCGCGCCTGCGCCGAAGCGCCCCGACGAGCGCGGAGCGCGCCCGTTCCCGTCGCGCTCGGACCGTCCCGAACGCCGCGGCGGACGCGGCGGAAACCGCGCGCGCGGAGGCGGCGGGCGCGGAGGCTCCCGCCCCGGCGCCGCGTCCCGGCGCATCCAGCGCATGCTCCGGCGCCCGACCTCGTCGGGACGCTCGGCGCCGAAGGCCGCTGACTACTATCCGGAGCCGGCAGGCCCCGCGACCGTGCGCATCATCCCGCTCGGCGGCGCGGAAGAGGTCGGCCGCAACATGCTCGCCGTCGAAATAGGCGCGACGGGCGACATCATCGTGTTCGACTCGGGCTTCCAGTTCGTCAAGGAAGACGAGTCCACGGGCGTCGACTACCTCCTCCCCAATACGAAATACCTCGAGAAGAACGCGGAGCGCGTGAAAGGCGTCGTCATCACGCACGGCCACCTCGACCACATCGGCGGCATCCCGTTCATCCTCCCGCGGTTCGGCACCCCGCCTATCTATACGCAGGAGCTGACGGGGGTCATGATCCGGAAGCGCCAGGAAGAGTACCCGGACGTGCCGAAGCCGGAGATCGTCAACGTGAAAGTGGGCGATTCCGTCACCATCGGCTCGACGAAGGTGAAGTTCTTCCCCGTCACGCACTCGATCCCCGACTCGATGGGCGCCTCGGTCGAGACGCCGTCAGGCAACGTCGTCATCTCAGGCGACCTGAAGCTCGAGCACGAGGACGGCATCCCGTCGGAGCGCGAGCAGAAGACCTGGGGCGACCTCGGCAAGGACAACAACCTCTTCTTCATCGCCGACTCCACGAACGCGGAGAAGGACGGCTTCTCCATCCCCGAGAAGCGCGTGTACGAGACCCTCGAGGAGATCCTCAAGACCGTGCACGGCCGCCTCATCATCGGCACGTTCGCGTCGCAGTTCGAGCGCATGGTCCACATCATCCGCGCCGCGGAGAAGTACGGGAAGAAAGTGGTCACGGAAGGCCGCTCTATAAGGAACAACATCGAGATCGCGCAGAAGGTCGGCCTCCTGAAGGACGACAGCAAGACCATCATCTCCGCGCAGGAGGTGGAGAATTACCCGCCGGACAAAATCGTCATCATCGCGACCGGCGCGCAGGGCGAGGAGTTCGGCGCCCTCATGCGCATCGCGACCGGGAATCACAAGTCCCTCAAGTTCCAGCCGCGCGACACGGTGGTGCTCTCCTCCTCCGTCATCCCGGGGAACGAGATCAGCGTGCAGAAGCTGAAGGACAACCTCTACCGCCACGACCTCACCATCATCCACTACCGCTCCTCGGACGTGCACTCGACCGGCCACGGCAACACGGGCGAGCTCGTGTGGATGAACCAGCAGGTGCACGCGAAGTACTTCATGCCCTACTACGGCTACCGCTCGATGACCACCTGCCACGCGCGCGCGGTCGAGCAGGCGGGACGCCCGCGGGACACCATCATCATCCCGGACAACGGCCTCGTCATCGACATCGACGACGGCACGCTGAACGTGCACAAGCAGAAGGTGCCGTCGGCCGCGCTCGTCGTGGACGGCTTCACGATCGGCGACATGCAGGAGGTGGTCATCCGCGACCGCCAGTCCCTCGCCAAGGACGGCATGTTCGTCATCATCGCGAGCGTCAACCTCAAGACCGGCAAGCTCCGCAAGTCGCCGGACATCATCTCGCGCGGATTCATCTACCTGCGCGAATCCCAGCCGCTCTTGAACGAGGCCCGGCTCCTCATCAAGAAGACCATCGAGGACTCGACGCACAACATGAACCCCATCGACCTCGACTACGTGAAGAACAATCTCACCGACACCATGGCGGGATTCCTCTTCACGCGCACCAACAAGGCGCCGATGGTCATTCCAGTGTTGATAGGCATGTAGGTTCCAAACGTCCGCCTATCGGAGCACGCAAAGCGCCCCAGCGGGCGCTTTGCTCTTCCTCGTCCTCGCAAATTTCCGCGCGGCTTCCCCACTGCGCGGAAATTACCTTGCTGCTTCGGACTCCGGACGACTCCTATAGGCGAACGTTCATGCACCCGGCCCGTGCTACGATTTCCCGCATGAATCCGCGCGTCGTGCTCTCCGTCGGCAACTTCTTCTTCTCGGTGTGCTCGACGGCGACGTTCTACGTGCTCCTGCCCTTCCTCGCGCAGTACATGCCGGCCGCGTACGCCGGGCTCGTCGTCGCGCTCGGCGCGGTCATCGCGCTCATCGTCTTCCTGTTCCTCCCGGCCTTGGTCGCGAAGTTCGGCGCCCAGCAGCTCGCGCTCCTGTGCGCCATCCTCGAGATGCTCGCGTTCTTCGCGCTCGCGGCCGAGCCGGGCGCCGTAGCCGCCGTCTTCCTCGTCGCGGTCACGGTCGCGGTGGAGCCCTTGCTTGCGTACGAGCTCGACCTCCTCCTCGAAGCGACGGTGGCGGAAGAAGGCACGACGGGCCGCGTGCGCACGCTCTTCCTTACCGCGTGGAACGTCGCCGCCTTGGGCGCCCCGCTTCTCATGGGCGCGCTCCTCGACGCCGGGAACGCGTACGGCCGCGTATTCCTCGCCGCCGCAGGCGCTCTCGTGCCGTTCGTGGTGCTGTTTGCCGCGCGCAAGCTCCCGAGCGGCAGGCCTCCGAAACTCCGGCGCCTGCGCGACACGCTCCTCCAAGTCGCGCGCATGCCCGACCTCGCCGCCGTCACCTATAACCATCTCCTCCTCTACCTCTTCTACGTGTGGGCGCCCTTGTACATCCCGCTCTACCTGCACAACTCGCTCCATATCGCCTGGAACGACCTCGGCTGGATGTTCGCCCTCATGCTCATACCGTTCGTGCTCATCGAGTACCCGGCCGGCTGGGCCGCGGATAACTGGTGGGGCGACAAGGAGATGATGTTCGCAGGGTTCGTCATCATGGGCAGCGCGCTCGCCCTGGTCGGAGAGATCACCGCCGCGACGCCGCTCCTCGTCATCCTCGCCGTCCTCCTGGTCTCGCGCGTCGGCGCCGCGCTCGTCGAGAGCATGACGGAAGGCCATTTCTTCCGGCGCGTATCCGAGGAGGACGTCGAGCTCGTGAGCGTCTTCCGCGGCATCTGGCCGGTGTCAGACCTCATCGCTCCGGTCGCAGGGAGCCTCATCCTCTTCTTCGGGAATTTCGAGATACTGTTCGCGGTTTCAGGAATATTCATCGCCGTTACCGGCGTGGTCGCGACCTCCTTCATCCGCGATTTCCGCTAATCGGCGAGCGCGTATCCTGCGCCGCGTTTCGCCACCATCCGCTCCGCGACGAGCGCCGCAAGCGCGTCATCAAGCTGTCTGCACCGGTCTTCTCCCAGAAGGCCGGCGAGGCGTGCCGCGCGCGCCGGGCCTTTCGCGAGCTCGCGGAGTATCGCGCCGCGCGCCTGGCGCACGGAACCCGAGAACGCTTTCTGCTTCGCGTAGTGCTTGCTCTTGCCGTTTATGCGCACGCCGGAGCGCTTCAGGTGCGCGCCGTAGTCCATGAGCGCCCAGTTCCACTCCCGCGCCCTTCCCTTCGGCAGTGCCGAAGCGAGCGCGCGCATGATTTCCGCGTCAGACACCTTCCGGCGTTTCGGGAAGAAG
>DATKNE010000051.1:0-4558 GCA_035541515.1 Minisyncoccota bacterium
CCTAACGAGCTGATCCAGGTTCGATTCCTGGGTGGGGCACAAATTGAAAAAGCGCCGCTAGCGGCGCTTTTTCAATTTGTGCCCCACCCAGGAATCGAACCTGGATCAGCTCGTTAGGAGTGAGCCGTTCTATCCATTGAACTAGCGGGGCTACGGGCTGAGCCTAGCATACGGGGGAGAGCCGGGCGCGGTATACTATTCCCATTATCCCTAGATTCCCGCAATGTTCACCGACCTCGCAAACTCCGTGAGCAGGTTCTTCTACCAGCAATCGGCCGGCATGTTCATCCTCCGGCTCGCCACCGGCGCCATCTTCGTCGCGCATGGCGTCATGAAGCTGGAAGACCCGGCCATGGTAGCCGGCTTCTTCGCGAAGCTCGGGCTCCTGCCGGGCTTGCAGTGGGTCTGGTTCATCGCGCTTCTCGAAGTCATCGGCGGCGCGGCGCTCATCCTCGGGCTTGCGACCCGCTTCTTCGGGTCCCTGCTCGCGATAGAGATGCTCGTCGCCATCCTCCTCACCGGCATCGGGCGCGGCTTCCATGCGCATGAGCTCGAGCTCATCCTCGCCGCCGCATCGCTCTCGATCGCGCTCGCCGGGAGCGGCCGCTGGTCCCTCTACAAGATGGAGTGCGCGAAATGCGGAGGCATCTTCTGCGACGGGGACACCTGCGCCATCGTGGCGCCTGAATAGGGCGTGAAGGGCCTCCCGGGCCCTCATGTGCATATCCGTGCCGCAGGCGGCCGGATATGATATAGTTAGATGGTCTAACTAAATCTAACCTGACTCGCACCATGCGCGACCGATTCATCGCTTTCCTCACCGTGCTGTCGAAGCCCGCCGTGGCGCTCGGGGGAGCCGTCCTCATCGGGGGCGGCGCGCTCGGCTACGCCTACTACGCGACGAACGTGAGCCCCGCCGGCTCCTACGCGCCTGCGACGGTGGGGCCTCTCACCGAAGAAGTGGACGTCACCGGCACCGTGAAGGCCGCCCATGCGACCGACCTCGGCTTCCAGATAGGCGGCCGCATCGTCGCCGTCCATGTGCAGGTCGGCGACCATGTCGGAGCAGGGGAGACGCTCGCCGTCCTCGACGGGTCTTCCGCGTCCGCCGCGCTCGCGGGAGCGAAGGCGAACCTCGAGATGCAGCAGGCGAAGCTCGCGTCGCTTCAGGCGGGCACGCGGCCGGAACAGCTCGCGGTAGACCAGACCGCCGCCGCGCAGGCCGAGCTCGCGCTCCAGAACGCCGTCCAGAGCGCGTACGTGTACGCCGACGATGCGGTGCACGTGAAAGCCGACCAGGCCTTCCTCAACCCGCGGACGGGGAACGCCCAGCTCGCGCCGCAGGTTTCCGACGCGAACCTCGTGAACAAGGTCCAGCAGGAGCGCAACGCGCTCGAGTCGGTGCTCGTCTCCTGGCAAGGCTCTCTCTCCGCGACGAGCTCGAGCGCGACGACGTCCGTCGCGAGCGTCGAAGCGAATCTCAGGACCGTCGGCGCGTTCCTCGATGACCTCGCGCAGGCCCTCGCTGAGACCGCTGCCGGCGGCGCGACGAGCGCCGCGACCCTGGCGACGTACCAATCGGCGGTCAACACCGCGCGCGTGAACGTCTCGACCGCGCTCACCGCGGTCACGTCCGCCGAGACCGCGGAGAAGTCCGCCGCCGGCGCGCTCACGCTCGCGCAAGCCGGCGCGACGCAAGAAGACATCGCGGCCCAGCAGGCGCTCGTCGATTCCGCGCAGGCCTCGGTCTCTTCCGCGCAGGCCTCGCTCAATAACACCGTCATCACCGCTCCGGTCTCCGGCACGATAACCGCGCAGAACGCCGAGCTCGGCGAGACGGTCGTGCCCGGCGCGCCGCTCATCTCGATGATCGCGGACGGGAAGTTCCAGGCCGACGCGCAGGTGTCGGAGAACGACATCGGGAAGATAACCGCCGGGGATGCGGTCGAGGCCACGTTCGACGCGTATCCGGGGGTCGCGTTCCCCGCGACCGTGACGACCGTGCCGCCTGCCGCCACGGTTTCCGCGGGAGTGCCGTCCTATACGGTGACGGTCACGTTCTCGGACAACGATGCCCGGGTGCGCGCCGGCCTCTCGGCGAACCTCCGCATCATCGCGGCGACCAAGGACAACGTCCTGTCGGTGCCTTCGAGCGCGATCATCACCTCTGGCGACCAGAAGTTCGTGTACGTGCAGGGCGCCAAAGGCCCCGTGAAGACCCCGGTCACGACCGGCATCGTGAGCGCCCGCGGCTCGACCGAGATACTGTCCGGCCTTTCCGAAGGCACGCGCGTGCTCATGTTCGGGTCTTCCGCCGAGTAATACCTAATCCATGGCTTCACCCAACACCCAAGCTCAAGCTCCGGCGCGCGCGCCGTTTCCCGCCGAAGTCCGCCGTCGCCTCTTCGTCTTCGGAGGCGTCGGTCTCGTCATCCTCCTTGCCGCGCTCGTCGGCACGTACGTGCTGTATTCGAGCCGCGAGGTTTCGATCACCGCCTCCTCCATCTCGGCTCCGCTCATCGACCTGTCGCCGACTTCCGCCGGCCGCCTCAATGCGGTCTACGTGAACGAGGGCGACACGGTGAACGCCGATGCGCCGGTGGCGCTCGTCGGCACGGAAGTGGTCAGGGCGAAAGTCTCGGGCCTCATCGTGCAGGTGAACGACACCGTCGGCGCGCAAGCCGCGCCGGGCCAGCCGGTAGTCGAGATGATTGACCCCTCCGCGCTCCGGGTCGTGGGGAAGATAGACGAGAACAAGGGCCTCTCGCAGATACAGGTCGGCGACCCGGTCGCGTTCACGGTGGACGCGTTCGGAGGCCGGAAGTTCAGCGGCGTCGTGGACGAGATCGCGCCTACGAGCAACGAATCCGGCATCGTATTCAACATCTCCAACACGCGGCAGACCCAGCAGTTCCTCGTGAAGGCGCGCTTCGACGTCGCCGCGTACCCGGAGCTCAAGAACGGCATGTCCGCGCGGATGTACGTCTACTCGCGCTAGGCGATCATGGCAGAGGCGAAGCACAACGGAAGCTCGCTCGCCGGCCACCCCTGGCTCGTCTTGGCCACCGTGATGGTCGGGACCCTGCTCATCGGCCTCGATCGCACGGTCGTGAACCTCGCCGTGCCGAAAGTCATCGACGACTTCGGCATCACGGTGACCACGGCCGCGTGGATCGCGACCGCCTACATCATCACGAACGCCGTGTTCGTGCCGGTCTTCGGCAAGCTCGGCGACCTCTTCGGCAACCGCGTCATCTACATCTGGAGCTTCATCGGGTTCATCGTCGTGTCGGTCTTGGCCGGGCTCGCCTGGGATTTCAGCTCCCTCATCGTGTTCCGCGCCATCCAGGGGCTCGTGGGCGCGGCCATCTATCCGACCGCGATGTCGCTCATCGCCAAGTCATTCCTCGAGCCTAAGGCGCGCGCGCAGGCCTTGGGCATCTGGTCGTCTTCTTTCGCGGTCTCCGCCGTCATAGGCCCCCTGCTTGGCGGCTACCTCATCGACCACTTCTCGTGGCGCATGATCTTCTACATAAACCTGCCGATCGGCATCGCCGGGCTCGTCATGACGTTCATATTCCTGCCGCACGACCGCCCGGAAGAGCGCGGCGCGTTCGACTGGTTCGGCTCGGTCCTGCTTGCGGGCGCTATCACGGCCATGGTGCTCGTCCTCGACCAAGGGCAGACCTGGGGATGGAGTTCTACCGCGAGCATCCTCTGCTACCTCGGCGCCGCGCTCTTCGGATGGCTCACGTGGCTCTGGGAGACCCGCCACACGCATCCGATCATCGATTTCAAGCTCTTCAAGAACCCGGTCATCCTTTCCGTGCTCATCGTGTCGTTCATATCCTTCGGCGGCATGATGGGCGCGATGTTCCTCCTGCCGGTCTTCACCCAGACCTTCCTCGGATACGACGCCATCAAGACCGGTCTCCTGTTCGTGCCGATGGGGCTCGCGCTCCCCATATTCGCCCCCCTTGGCGCGCGGCTCTCACACGCGTTCCACCCGCGCTGGACGGTGGGCATCGGGATGACGATAGCCGCGCTCGGCTTCTTCATGCTCCGTTCGCTCGACCCGGCGATGAACTTCACGAGCTTCATCCTGCCGCTCTCCCTCTTCGGCGCCGGCCTCGGGCTCGGCATGGCGCCCCTCACCACCGCCGCGACGACCGCCGTGCCTTTGCACGAGGTCGGCATGTCTTCCGGCATCCTGAACCTCGTCCGCAACATCGGCGGCGCGTTCGGCATCGCCTTGTTCGGCACGCTCTTGACGAACAAGATAGACGCGAACGTGCTCAAGGTGGCGCTCAATTCGCACATCAACAGCGCGAATCCTGCCGTGCTCGCGCAGGGCTCGCAGCTCGTCATCCTCAAAGCCGACCTCCTCTCATACAGTTCGGTGTTCGTGTATGCCGCCGGAGCGATGTTCGTGGGCGCCCTGTGCGCGTTCTTCCTGCTCCGCTCGAACGAGCGGGGCGCGGAGCTCTCGGCGGAATTGCGCGCCGAGGCGATGGGGGGAGGGTGATCCCGTATGAATGCATCCCGTCCGCATCAGCAT
>DATKNE010000052.1:0-9730 GCA_035541515.1 Minisyncoccota bacterium
CGAAGATGATGGCTTTCATGGGGAGTATTTAAGCACAAAAGAATACAAGGATTAATGCGGTGATTCGGGCTAGTGCTGGGAGGGATTCGGCTATCCGTCGTTTTCTGCTGAAAACGCGGACAGCCCGGCCTCCCGCCGTCGTGGTCCGGCCTTCGAATCCCTCCTTTTCGCTGAAAAGCGAAAACGCCGGCGGATGCCGGCGCTCTCCGCAAAAAGCTGCGGATTCTCGCTTTTTGCGGAGAGGGAGGGATTCGAACCCTCGTGACAGTTTTACCCGTCAACCAAGTTAGCAACCTGGCGCTTTCAGCCGCTCAGCCACCTCTCCGTTCGAACGCACCTGCGCACCTTATCACACCGACGCGCATTTTCAGAGCAGACCGTTCGCCTGGCCGAACTTGAAGCCCGCCCAGATGCCCGCGATGCCGCCGATAGACCCCCAGAGCGTATACGCCATGAGCCCGCCGCCCCAGAGATACGGGATAAACGACCCGATGGACGAGCCGATGAACATCCCGATCCAGATGATGGTCCTGCTGCTGCCCATTGCGGGCGATTGTAGCACCTACTCCCCTGCTGGGACGCTGGCGATCTTCACGCGGCCCGGGTGCGGCGCGCGGAAAAAGAGCACCGGCACGAGAGCAAGCGTGAGGATGATGGCGAAAGACAGGCCGAACATGATGGCGAAGGCAAGCGGGCCCCAGGTCGCGTTGGTGAACGAGAGCGGGATCATGCCGATGACGGTCGCGATGGTGGTGAGCACGATAGGGCGCAAGCGCGTCGCGGCCGCTTCTACCACCACGTCGATGATGGGCTTGTCCGGGTGCGCGCGGAGATAATGAATCATCGAGTCCATGAGGATGATGGCGTGGTTGATGATGACGCCGCCGAGCGCGATGACGCCGAGAAGCGAGGAGAACGAGACCGGCTGGCCGGTGAGCGCGAGGCCGTCGAGGACGCCGATAAGCGAGAGCGGCACGATGACCAGGAGGTACGACGTGTAGCGGAAGGAGTTGAACGAGATGATGAGGATCATGAACATGAGGACGAGCCCCGCGATGAGCGCGATGAACATGTCGGTGAACGACTGATTGATGTCCTGCGTCTCGCCGCCGTAGGCGATGGTGACGCCCGCCGGGAGATTGAGCTCGGAGGCGCGGCTCTGGAAGGCCGAGACGACGGCAGTCGTGGTGGTCTTCGCGTCGGGGTACGCGGACACCGTCTCCTCGCGCTTCTTGTCGCGATGCGTGATGCTCGCATTGGCCTGTCCCAATGAATCCGAGAGGATGGAGCCGAGGAGCACCGGGCCTTGCGAGCCCTGGATGGTGAGGTTCTTGATGCTGTCTATGGTCGTCTCGTTCGTATCGCTCGGGTCCGTGTACGCGGCATTCAGGTTGAGCTTCACGACGACGTCAACGTTCTGCGACGGCTGCGTGATGGTGGTCGCTTTCGCGCCGTTTATGGCCGCGCGAAGCGTCTGCGCCACCTGGAGCGTGTTCACGCCGTAGGCCGCCGCCTTCGCGCGGTCGATGGTGAGGTCGAACTCCGTGCCGTTGTTCTGCGTGCTCGAGGTGATGTTCGTCACGTGCGGGATGGTGGACAAGAGCTGCTTGCCGCGATCCGCTGCCGTGAGGAGGTCGTCGAGGTTGTCGCCCTCGAAACGGATCTCGATCGGCGCGCCGGAAGGCGGACCGTTCGATGCCTGCAAGACCTGCACCTGCGCATCCGTGACCGGCGCGAGTCGCGCTTCAAGGTCCGCCACCACTTCGGTGCTGGTCTTCTTGTGGCCTTTGGGCAGATTCACGGTGATGTTCGCGAGATTGCCGCCGCTTCCGCCCTGCCCCGAGAATCCGGCCGAAAACGCGGAAGACTGCCCGACGGCGGTCTGGAACGAGCCTATGTCCGGGTCCTTATAGAGGACCTCCTCGACTTCGCGCACGGTGAGGTCGGTCTCCGCGAGCGTCGTTCCCTGCGGCTTCTGGACGTTGATGTACACGAAGTCCTGGTTGTCCTGCGGGAAGAACACGGTCTCGACGAGGCCCGAGACCGGAAGCGCGAGGGAGAGCACGAACATGAGCGCGAGACCCCAGAGGAAGCGCTTTTGCGCGCGACGATTCTCGAGGAAGCTGCGGAGCGCGCCCTTGTACCAATGCGTGATGCGCTCCGTGTATTCCTCCTGCTTCACCTCGAGCCGGTTCGGCTTGCCGCCGGTCAGGACGAGTGCGATCAAGGGCACGATGCCGAGCGCCACGAAGATGGACGCCACGAGCACGAAGATGAGCGTGTACGGGATGCCGGCGATGAACTTGCCGACGATGCCGCGGATGAAGAACAGGGGCGCGAATACGGCGACGGTCGCCATGGTGCCGGCGATAAGCGGCCACGCGTAGTCATGGAGCGCGGCTTTCGCGGCTTCGAGCGGAGTTGCGTAGATCCTGAGGCGAGCGTGAATCGCTTCCGTGACCACGATGCCGGAGTCGACCAGGATGCCCACCGCGAGGATGAGCGCGAAGAGCGATATGAAGTTCAGCGTATTGCCCGTGAGGTAGAGCCCGAGAAAGGCGATGAGGAATGAGATGGGGATCGAGAGCGCGGCAACCAAAGATTCGCGCCAGCCGATGGTGAGCAGGAGCACGAAGATGACGAGGATGACCGTGACGACGCCTGTGTTCGCGAGGTCGCCGAGCTGCTGCGCCACTTGCGCGCCCGCGTCGGTCGCCGGCGGGATGAGGACCGTGAGGCCTTTCAGCTTCGTGTCTTCGAGCGATTGGAGCTTGTCGCGGACTGCTTTCGCGGTGCCTTCGATGGATGCGCCGGACTGCTTGTGCACCGTGAGCGTGATGGCCTGATTGCTCGGCGCGCCGCCCACCGAGAGGCGCGAGTACGTAGTTGCCGGCGCGAGCCCGTCGGAAATGAGCGCGACGTCGCGCAGGTAGATGGGCGCGCCGTTCACGTTGCCCACCGCGACCGACTGGATCTGCGCCGGGTCGGTGATGCCGCCCTTGAAGTTGATGTTGTAGTTCACCCCGTTCATCGAGATGTGGCCTGCCGGGAGCGCCGCGTTGCTCGCGGCGATGGCACTCATGACGCCGGTGATGGTGAGCCCGTGCTGGGCGAGCGCTTCCTTGCTCGCGATGACGTTTACCTGCCGGTCCGGGACGCCGGTGACATCCACCTCGGACACGCCGTTGATGCTCTTCAGGTCGTCCGCGACGGATTTGCCGAGCGCGGAGAACTCGGTCGGAGGAAGGTCGCCGGCGATAGACGCGACGATGATGGGCTGATCATTGAAATTTATCTTGAGCACCTGCGGCGTCGAAGCATCCGACGGCAAATCGGACTGCGCTTTGCTGACCGCGTCGCGCAGGTCCTGGATGGACTGATTGATATCGGCGTTCGCGTTGAACTGCGCGGTGATCTCCGAGACGCCGTCGGCGGACATGGATGTGAGCGTGTCGATATTGTTGATGCCGGAAATCTGATCCTCGAGCTTGTCGGTGACCAAGGTCTCCATGTCCGCCGCCGCGGCGCCCGGAAGCGTCGTGACGACGAACCCGTCAGGAATGACGATCGACGGCGCGTTCTCCTTCGGAATCTGGATGAGCGAGTAGAGGCCGGCGATAAGGAGCGTGCCGATGAGCACGTAACTGAACTGCCGTTTCTCGAGGAAGAAGTTCCAGAGCCAGAGCATAGGCTAGTTCTGGTCGACGATGACGGTCTGCCCTTCGGCAAGCCCGCGCGCGTCGGTGACGATTTCCGTGTCGAGAGAGAGGCCCGAACGTACCTGGATGCGGTCGCCCAAGATGGAGCCGAGCGTAATCGGCACGGAAGACAAGGTCGAGCTCGCCGTTACGGTGAATACGATCGGGCCCGAGGGCGTGATCTTCGCCGCGATGATAGGAATCACGATGTCTTTGCCGGAGGACTTCGCGTCCGTCGTGGATTTCTCGTTTCGGTCGAGCGCAACCGACACCACTTCCCCATCGGTGAGCGTTGATGCGTCGCCCTTGATGCCGACTTTCACCTCTATCTTGTTCGTCGCGGGGTCGAGCGCGGGAGCGACGAAGGTGATGACGCCATGTATGCCGTCGTCGATCGTGGCCGCGTTCCCCGTCGAAAGCGACTTCGCGTCCGACGGCGTCACCTGCACGTCAACGTAGAGCGCGCCCGGGTTCGACACGATTGCCACCTGGGAGAACGCCGAGACGAAGTCGCCCTGGGTGACCGGCAGACTCACGATGGTGCCCGAAATGGGACTCCGGACGAGCGTCTTGTCGAGCGCGGCTTTCGCCGCGTCCAAGGCTCCTTGCGCCTGCTTCACGGACGCCTGCGCCGCCGCGACGTCGTTCGCGTCGTAGGCGCTCTTGGCCGTCGTGATGCCCGAGAGCACGGCGACCACTTCCGAGCGCGCGGTCGCGAGCGAGGTCTGGTACCCCGAAAGCGTCGAGGCGGACGCGTCCTGCGACGGCGGCGTCTCGTTCACCGCCTTGATGAGGTCGTCGAGGAACGCGAGTATCGCCTGCGTGTCGGCGAGAGCCTTCTGGCTCGCCGCGGGGACCGCGTCCGGCGACGTCGTGTTCGCGAGCGCGTGCACGTCCGCGAGCATCGGCTCGACCGACACGCGCTCCCGCTCGAGCGAAGCCACGAGCGTGCTGTCGGGCACCGTGAGTATGAGGTGCGGATTGTCCGTCCGCGCGTTCGAGAAGAGCGCGTCGGCGCGGGTGTGTATGGCGTCGTCGAGCGAGGAAGAGCCGCTCGCGAGCGCGGTGAGCGCGGCCTGCGAGGTGTTCTCGCTCGAGCTCCCCGAGACGCGCGCGAGCGTCGCGGCCGCGGCGTCATAGGCGCCTTGCGCCTGTAATACCGCCGCCTGCTGGCTCGAGTTCTCGAACGCGCCGATGAGCGCGCCCGCGGCGACATGGTCGCCGATCGAATGAGTGAGCGTGACGAGCTCGCCGGAAGTCTGCGCGAGGATGGTCGCCTCCGAGAGCGAGGTCACCTTCCCCGTGACCGGAAGCGGTCCGGCGGCGGACGCGAGGCTCGCGACCGAAGCGACGGAGACGTGCGAGGTCTCGGACGCTTGGTCCGCGGAAGAGGCCGGGTGGCGCAGGATCGCGTTGCCGCCGATGGCGACGACGGCGACGAACGCCACCGCTCCCCCTATCGAGTAGAGCTTCGGCAGGCGGAGGTACCAGCGGAACCAGTGCTTGGGATTGAAAGTCATAAGGGGTTAGCGAGGCGAGGTGTGTTCTGCGGCGTGGATAATCTTCTCATTGAGGCGCACATAGAGTTTAAACTCGCGGTCCGAAAGCGCGGTGAAGAGCCGGTCGTAATTCCGGAGCATGCCTTCCCGCAGCTCCTTCATGTCCTTCCGGGCCTTCGCCGAGAGCTCGATGGCGACCGCGCGCGCGTCGTCGGGGTCCGGACGCTTCACGAGGCAGCCGGACTTCACGAGCTCGCGGACGATCTGCGTCGCCGCGCTCGAAGAGATGCCGAGCGCCTCGCTTATGTCCTTGATGGACGCCTTCGCGTTACGGCCCACGTAGCCGAGGACGAGCCATTGCGAGCCCGTGACGTGCATCCCGGCAGGAAACGCGCGGCGGCCTGCGGCAAGGTTCATCTTGAGGGAATGGAATCCCTCGAAGATGCGCTCAAGCTCTCTGGTGCGGCGGCTCATGCGAGATATGTAAGATACTTACATATCTCCCTTTCCCCGTCAACGAGCGCCGCGTGCATGGTGCGGCGGTATACTGGGAACCGATGCCGGTCATCCCGCCCTATATCGCGACCGCCGTGCTCCCTCCGGTGCTTTGCGTCCTGTCCGCGGCTCTGCTTGCCGTGCTCGTCTGGGCGCTCACGCGCCCGCGCTACTTCTATTTCGTGCGGCACGGGGAGACCCTGCTGAACGCGCAGCACATCCGCCAGGGAGAAGCCGGCGGCCTCTCGGAGCTCGGCAAGCGCCAGGCGGACGCCGCCGGACGCTACCTGAAGCAGTTCCCTATCACGCGCATCATCGCGAGCCCGTACGAGCGCACGAGGGAGACCGCGGCGTTCATCCGCACGTACCTCGGCGCGCCCGTGAGCTACTCGCCCTTGGTCGCCGAGCGGAGGAACCCGTCGGAGATAATCGGCCGGCGCGCGAGCGACCCGAACGTCGCGAATATCGTCGACCAGATGGACCTTTCCTTCCACGACGACCATTACCGCTACTCCGACGAGGAGAATTTCGACGACCTGAAGACGCGCGCGCGGAAAGCGCTCGCGCTCCTCTCCCGCCAGGGCGGGCGCCACACCTGCGTCGTCACGCACGGCATCTTCCTCAAGATGCTCATCGCCTACCTCCTCTTCCGCGAGAGCCTGCATGCGAGCGATTACGTGAAGCTCTCGTTCTTCAATTCCGCCGACAACGGCGCCATCACCATCTGCAAGTTCGAGCCGTGGCGCATGTTCGGAGCGACGCGCGGCTGGAGCGTCGTCGCATATAACGAAGTGACCGAGCTCGCCCCTGAGCCGTAAACGAAAAAGACGCGCCCCAGGGCATCCGCCCTGGGGCGCGCCTTTTTCGTATCCGTTTAGAAATCCATTCCGCCCATGCCGCCTTCGCCGGCGGATTCCTTCTTCGGCTCGGGAATCTCGGCGACGGCCGCCTCGGTCGTGAGGAGGATGGCGGCCGCTGACACAGCGTTCTCGAGCGCCATGCGCGGCATCTTCGCGGGGTCGACGATGCCTTCCGCGAGCATGTCGTCAACGACGACGTCCGCGCGCGCGTCATACCCGCAGTTTGCCTTTCCTCCCTGCACTTTTCCGACGATGACCGCGGCGTCGTCCTTGCCCGCGTTCAGCGCGATCTGCGTGAGCGGCATCTCCAAGGCGCGCACGACGATGTCGAAGCCCGAGCGCTCGTCGCGGTCGAGCTTCGCGCCCATGCTCGCGATCTTCTGCGAGACTTTCGCGAACGCGCTCCCGCCGCCCGCGACGATGCCCTCCTCGATGGAAGCCTTCGTCGCCTTCACCGCGTCGTCGATCTTGTCCTTCAGGTACTTCATCTCGGTCTCGGTCGCGGCGCCGACCGAGATCTTCGCCACGCCGCCTGCCAATTTCGCGATGCGCTCCTCGAGCTTCTCGCGGTCGTACTTGGAATCGGTCTGCTCCGCCTGCGCCTTGAGCTGGTTCACCCTTGCTGCTATGTCGGCCTTCTTGCCCTTGCCGCCGACGAACGTCGTCGTGTCCTTGCTCACCACGACGCGGTCCACCTTGCCGAGGATCTCCTTCGGGAGCGCGCTCTCGAACGTCATGCCCGTATCCCCCGTGAGCACGGTGGCGCCGAGCACGGTGGCGATGTCGCCGAGGAGCTCCTTCTTGCGGTCGCCGTAGCCCGGCGCTTTCACGGGCAGGATGTTGAAGGAGCCGCGCACCTTGTTGAGGATGAACGTCGCCAAGGAATCGCCTTCGAACTCATCCGCGACGATGACGAGGTCCTTCCTGCCGCCCTGCGCGACCTTCTCGAGGAACGGGAGGATGTCCTGCGTCGAGGATATCTTCTTGTCGGTGACGAGCACCAAGGCGTCCTTCATCTCCGCCTCCATGCGCTCTCCGCTCGTGACGAAGTACGGAGAGACGTAGCCCTTGTCGGTCTGGTAGCCCTCGACGATCTCGTAGGTCAGTTCCGTGCCCTGGCTCTCTTCGACCGTCACGACGCCGGAGGCGCCCACCTTCTCCACCGCTTCCGCGATGATGTTGCCGAGCTCTTGCGATTCCGCGGAGACGGCGGCGACCTGCTGGACTTCCTTCTTGTTCGACACCGGCTTCGCGAGCTTCTTGAGTTCGGCGAGCGCCAGGTCCCTCGCCTTCTCCATGCCCGTGCGGATGGCCATCGCGTTCGCGCCCTTCATGACGTGCGAGAGCCCTTCGGCGACCAAGGCTTCGAGGAGGACGACGGAGGTCGTCGTGCCATCGCCTGCGGTGTCGTTCGTCTTGTTCGCCACTTCCTTCACGATCTCGGCGCCCATGTTCTCGAACCGGTCCTTGAGCGAGATCTCCTTCGCGATGGAGACGCCGTCGTTCGTGATGCGCGGGGTCCCGTAGCTCTTCTCGAGGACGACGTTGCGTCCCTTGGGCCCGAGGGTGACCTTCACCGTGCGCGCCGAGAGCTCGATGCCCTTCGCGATCGCCTTGCGCGCGTCTTCTGAGAAAAGAATCTGCTTTGCCATAATTAAATTGTTTGAATCATTATTTATTGACAATGCCTATGACACTTGATTGAGGAAAATAATAGTACTTTTCTCCCTCTATTTTTATTTCTTTCGATTCGTAACTTTGCTTATCGAATAGAACAACATCACCTGTTTTTACCTGCATCTCGACACGCGAACCGTTTTCAAATTTTCCTGGACCAACAGCAACTACCTGCCCTGTCTCAGTAGAATTGAGGCCGGTCGTCTCAGGAATCAAAATCCCAGACGCGAGTTTAGTCTCACCGTTGTGCAGCGGCCTCACGACAATACGATCATCAATCGGCGTAATTCCAAGCTTTTTAGCCATAGAGGTCTGAACCTTATATAAATGAATAAAGGCGCACTGGCGGCAGGAGTATAGGTAATTTTGTGATTCATTGTCAATCCGTGTCGCCAACCAGTTTTAAAAACGAGCCCCCGCATAAGAATGCGGGGGCGAAGGACAAAGCCCGAAGGTTCAAAAAGACCGGAGGGACGAAGTCCAGAGTGCTACTTGGCCCGGGCGAAGACGAAGCGGCTGTCAGCGTACCAGAAGAGGTCGGGATGACCGCTGCTGCCGTAGAGCCACAGATCAACGTCGTCGTGGTCGACGTAGAAGATGTCGAGGTAGTCGCCGCGGTCGGTGATGGCTTCCATCGCGATGCGGAGCCATTCGCGCTTCGGTTGGTCGCCATACTGCAAGCGCAGCGCGGGGCCGACTTCGGCGGGGCACAGCTCGAGGCCGAGCTCGATTGCCTTGGCGCATATGTCGCTATACTTCGCGCCATCCTTGAAGCCGAGGTCGGCAACCGAGAGCACGACGAGGTCGAGGTCGACCGCCTTCTTCGAGCAGGAAATCTTGCCGAGGATGTCGTCGACCCAGTCGCCGATGCGCATGCCCGCCGACGAGAGCGCCTTGCGGTACTCGTCGGGTGTCTTGCAGGTGCCGAGCTGCACCGTCTTCCAGACGGGCAGCACGGACATCAGGATGGGCTTGGGGGCTGAGACGACCAGTTCGCCGCGCAGGAAGCGCAGAGCGTCCTGTTCGCCGCCGAGCTTCTTCACGATTGCGTTCAGCTGACCAGCGGTCAGATTTTGTGATGCGAAGTCCATAACGTCCTCCTTGGGCTGATGTGCCCTTTGGAATGTGCCTCTCATCCGAGGCAGGAGCTACGACTGACTCGGTCATAGCCAGGAGTGGCCTATTTCCTAAGCCCCTTCTGGCTAGGACCGGTCGTGCAATTGGGTCTCAAAGAACTTGAGGCGCAGTATGCTGTACTAATTTTATAAGTCAAGAAGTGGGTAAAGAAACCGGCGCTCGTTTCCACAGCGCGTTTTTAGGGGTTTGCGCATTCATCGTCATTCGTGGTAACCTCGGAAGCACAGATGGAGGCATTCGTATCGGCACTGCCGTACGCGGAAATCATCCTCGCAATACTCCTCATCGCCGGAATCGTGCTCCAGCAGCGCGGCGCGGCCTTGGGTGGAGCCTTCGGAGGCGACAATTTCGCGTCAACATTCTA
>DATKNE010000053.1:0-9685 GCA_035541515.1 Minisyncoccota bacterium
ACGCCTTCAGCCGCCGCGCCGGTCTGGCGAAGCAGGGCGTCGGTCAAGGTCGTCTTGCCGTGGTCGACGTGCGCGATGATGGCGATGTTGCGGATATCCATGCAAATAAAAATGGCCGCGGTGGCCGATATGTTGACTATACAACAGAACGCGGCCGGCGCAAAGCGCCGGCCGCGTTCAACGAGCGCCTATGCCCTACTTGAGGAACCGGAAGCTCTGCGCGATCTGGTCGAGTGCGCCTGCCACCTTCGGCTCATCGAAGGCCTGAACCGTCCCTTTCGGATAATTCTCCAAGACGCCGTAGTGCACCGTGTACTCGACCGCGTAGCACATGTTGTCGCGGACCGTGCGGTAGCTCGTGGTGTCGTAGCGGTTGCCCGCGCCCGCGCCGCCGAAGAGGATTTTCGTGAACGTGACGCCGCCGATGCTCGACGTCGTGGTGGCCTGAGCGCCCGAAAGCGTCTGTAGGCATGTCGCGACCGCGGACGGGTCGGACGAGACGCCGACCGTGAACCAGGCGTCGCCGAAGTTCGTGCCCGGCTCGAAGCTCTGCGGCACGTAGATCTTCGCGAGAATCTGGCCGGACGTCGTCGCCGGCGCGGACCAGCCCGGCGTGTATCCGGGCTCCGTGCCGGTCACGGAGAAGTCCGATGGGAACGCGAACGTGAAGGTGTCCCCTTGATCCTGGTACGTCTTGTACCCGGGCGCATCGGAGTCCGCGACTTTCGCGGCCGTGCACTCGTCATACGTGTTCGTCTTCCCTTCTGTGAGGAACGCGTTGTCGCCCTCGTTCCAGAACACCGTGTCAACGCCCGCGGTCGAGGTCGCCTCGTAGCGCGCGCCCGAGCCCGAGACCGCCTGCGGGAGCGTGAGTGAGCGGCCGTCGGAGAGCACGAGCGCGACCGAGCTCGAAGCGAAGGTCGCCTGGATGGTCTTGTCCTGACTGCAATAGAACGTCGCGGTCTGCGACGAGGTCTGGCCTCCGGACGGAGCCGGCATCTTGAAGCCCGTGAACCAATACACGAGGACGGCGAGCACGATGAGCGCCACGATGGCGAGGATGGTATTACGCATATGCACGCACTATACGCGGGTCTCTCGTGAAAAGGAAGTGAACGAGACGGGAGAGTATACTCGATGGGCCATGAAGCGGAGCGGCTCCCAGTACAAGCTGTTCGAGACGAGGGTCCAGCTCGGGAACGGCTTTTTGTATCGCCCGGATTTCATCACGGAAGACGAGGAGGAGCTCTTGCTCTCGTTCATCGAGGCGCAGGACTTGGAGCATGCCCGCGGCGGGGAGAAGGGCGAATACGAAGCGAAGCGCCGCCATAAGGGATTCGGCTGGGGGTACGACTACGAGAAGGAGCGGCTCATCCCCGGCCCGCCCTTGCCGCCGTTTCTCGGGCGGTTCGCCAGGCGCATCGAGAAATGGCTCGCCCTTCCCCGCGGCCGCGTCGTCGAGGCGCTTATAAACGAGTACACGCCGGGCGCCGCGCTCGGCTGGCACCGCGACAACGAGAAGTTCGAGCACGTCGTCGGCCTCTCGCTCGCCGGCTGGGTCAAGATGCGCTTGCGCCCGTTGACGAAGAAGGGCGCCCGGGACGCGGCAAGCGTCATCGGCATGGAGCTCGAGCCCCGGTCCGTCTACGTGATGCAGGACGATGTCCGCTGGAACTGGCAGCATTCCATCGCCGCGTCGCGCACCCTGCGCTACTCCATCACTTTCCGCACGCTTCCGAAGGGCTACCGGACGCCCTCAGCGCCATCCCGAAGGAGATGACAAACTGGCTAGTAAATGGTATAACTTTTTCGGTCCGCCGTAAGGCGATTTTGTTTTCAACCGAGGGAGAGCGCGATGCACGATAAGCCTAGCAATCTGAAATTCCAGATTGAAGCAATCCTCCGCACGAATGCGGAGCCGCATGAACTGATCGGCCGATCGTACCGCTTCTACTCCGAGCACGGCTCGCATCATGAAGACCTATGCGGCATCATCCAAGCTGTGGGGAGCAGCGACGAGGGCGGACTTGCGCTGTATGTGTCGCCCGGCTGGTTCTGGGGCATGCCTCTCCTGAGCCTCAATTACATCGACGGGCGATGGAGCGCGTACGTCGAATGCCGGGAGGATCGAGAGAATTCGATATTCCCGGGCGAGCTTGAGGTCTACGACCTCCCAAAGAAGTTCTGACATTCCGCCCGCGAGAGGCCGACCCGTCGGCTCTGGCGGGCGGCTTCTTTTTTATTTTATTTATTGCCGGAGGCCCAACCCCGTTCGGATGAGGTAGACGGCGAAGCCCGAGAGCGCGACCGCAAGCACGAGGAGGAGCAGGACGGAGTAGCCTATCGAGACGTCGGAGATGCCAAGCAGCCCGTAACGGAAGCCGTTGATGATGTAGAAGATGGGGTCGAACTTCGTGAGCGTGCCCCAGAATCCGGGGAGCGACTGCGCGCTGTAGAACACGCCGCCAAGGTACACCAAGGGCGTGAGCACGAACGTCGGCACGATGTTGATGCCGTCTATGGACTTCGCGTAGACGCCGTTCACGAGCCCCGCGATGGCGAAGACGATGCTCGTGAGCACGAGGAAGAGTACGACGATGCCGAGGTTATAGACCGTGAGGCTCGTGAAGAAGAGCGAGACGAGGAGCACGAGGACGCCGATGACCACCCCGCGCAAGACGGCGCTCGCGACGAACCCGGCGACGATGACCCACGGCGGGGTCGGCGAGACGAGTATCTCGTCGATGTTGCGCGCGAAGAATTTCGACATGAACATCGTGAACGAGGAGTTCATGTAGGAATTCGTCACGACCGAGAGCATCACGAGGCCCGGTACGACGAACGCGATGTACGGGACCCCGTGCACTTCCCCGATGCGGCTGCCCAGGAACGCGCCGAAGATGAGGAAATAGAGCACGGAGGTCACGATGGACGGGAGGAAGGTCTGCGCCCAGATGCGGATGATGCGCACCACGTCCTTGCGGACGATCGTATAGAAGGAGATCCAAGTCTGGTACGGGGTCATACTATTTTTCTTGCGTGAGCTTGATGAACACCTCCTCGAGGCGGCCGCCCTGGTAGCCGTCCTTCCGGTCGCCGCCGTCGTGCATCGCGAGCACCTTCTCCATCGTGTCGTTCACGATGATCTCGCCCTTGCTGATGATGGCGACCTTGTTCGCGAGCCGCTCGGCCTCCTCGAGGTAGTGGGTCGTGAGCAGGATGGTCACGCCGCGCTTCGTGAGCTCCTGCAGGTACTCCCACATGCTCCGGCGCAGCTCGACGTCGACGCCCGCCGTCGGCTCGTCGAGGATGAGGAACTGCGGCTCGTGGATGAGCGCGCGGGCGACCATGAGGCGACGCTGCATGCCGCCCGAGAGGGTTCGCGCCTGGTCGAAGCGCTTCTCGTAGAGCCCGAGCCCTTTGAGTATCTGCTCCGCGCGCGGGACGGCGACCGAGCGCGGGATGCCGTAGTAGCCCGCCTGGTTCACGATGATGTCCTGCACCTTCCCGAAGTAGTCGAGATTGAGGTTCTGCGGCACGACGCCGATGTGCGTGCGCGCGTTCTCCGGATGCTCGTCGATGTCGGTGCCGTAGACGCGCACCTTGCCGCCGGTCTTGTTCACGAGGCCGGTGACGATGCCGATGATCGTCGTCTTCCCCGCGCCGTTCGGGCCGAGGAGCGCGAAGAAGTCGCCCTGCTCTATCTTGAGCGAGACGCCGTTCAGGGCGCGCGTCCCGGTGGCGTACGTCTTCTCGAGCCCTTGGATGTCGAGCGCCGGCTCCATGCTCATGCGAGCGGCTTCAGCGAGAGGCCGTTCATGTAGTCGGCCTTCCCTATCGGCACGCCGTTCTTGCGGATGAGGTCGTACGCGGTCACCGTATGGAAGAAGAAGTTCGGGATGGCGTATTCGCGCGCGTAATCGAAGCCGGTGAAGTACGTGCCTTCGAAATACGGGAGCGAGACCTTGCGGTCCGCCGCGCCGGCGAATGCGGATTCGGGAACCGACTTCACGAACGCGAGCGTCTTGTCGATACGCGCGATGAGCTCGTCGAGCGTCTGTTCGGTGTCTTCCATCTTCGGGTTCTCGGTGCCCGAGAGCCGCGCGGTGCAGCCCTTGGCGTTGTCGCACGCGATCTGCACCTGCTTCGTGAGGGGGAACATGTCGGGATAAAGCTGGTCAGCGAGCAAGGCTTTCTCGTCGCCCTTGGTTTCCGCCAGGTGCGCCTTCGCTTTCTCGAGGATGTTCCGGAGGCCGCCCAGGTGCTTCACAAAGACGGGCACGGTGTACGTGTAGAGTTCATTCATATGGTTCGGGCTGATGAAATGCCCGCGCATTGTACCCCGCGCGAGAAGGCGCGCAATTGGGGACAGCGTCAGGCGAGGAGCGTCCCGCCGTCGACGACGACCTGGGAGCCTGTCATGTAGCTCGCCATGTCGCTCGCGAGGAAGAGCGCGACCTTCCCTATCTCATCCGCATCCGCGATGCGGCGGAGCGGGATGCGCGCGGCGAATTTGCGGAACGTCTCGTCCGCTTCGGGCGTCGCGCCCTTGAAGAAGCCAGTTCCGGGCGTCATCACCCCTCCCGGCGCTATCGCATTCACGGTGATAGCGTGGGGCGCGAGCTCGAGCGCGAGATTCTTCGTGAAGCCCCAGAGGCCGTGCTTCGAGGCGTCGTAGAACGCGAGGCCGACGTTCGAGGGGTGGAGCGCATCGATCGAGGTTATGTTGATGATCTTCCCGCCTTTCCCTTGCGCGATCATCTGCGCGGCGGCGGCCTTCGCCGCGAAGAACGCGCCCATGAGGTTCACGTGGATGATCTTCTCGAAATCCTCCTTCCCCGAGTCCATGACCGGCTTCTGCGGATAGATTCCCGCGTTATTCACGAGGAGGTCCACGCCGCCGAACGCCTCTATGGCGCGCGCCACCATGGCGGTCGCCTGCGCTTCGTCGGAGACGTCCGCGGCGAAAGAGACGGCGGTCGCGCCCTTCTGCGAGAGCTCGCTCGCGGCGCGCGCGGCCTGTTCGGCGTCGCGGTCCGCGATGAGCACCTGCGCGCCCGCCGCCGAAAGCCGCGCCGCTATCGCGCGGCCGATGCCGGCCGCGCCGCCGGTCACGATCGCGCGCACGCCGGAAAGGTCGAGCAGTTTCTCGTTCGGGAGGTATTCCATGAAGAAAGTATACGCTAGAGCAGGGACACGATAGCGGCGAATCCCGAGAGCGTCATGAGCGCGACCGTCGCCCAGCCGATGAGGCTCGTGAGCGGACGGTTGGCGTGCTCCCCCATCACGGCGCGGTTCGCGGAGAGCCGCACGACGAAGAAGAGTATGACGGGCGCGATGAGGCCGTTCCCGACGGCAGCCCACAGGAGCCCCTTGATGGGGTCGAGATGCAGGAGGTTCGCGATGATGCCGAGCAGCATCGAGACGATGATGACGCCGTAGAACGCGTATGCCTGCTTCAGCTTGCGGTAGAGGCCGGCCTTCCACCCGAAGCTCTCCGCGAACGCGTACGCCGAGGAAGCGGCGAGGACCGGCACGGCGAGGAGTCCCGTCCCGATGATGCCCGCCGCGAAGAAGAGGTAGGCGAATTCGCCGAAGGGGCGCAGCGCGAGCGCGGCTTCTCCTGCGGTCTCGATGTTCGTGATGCCGTGCGCGTACAAGGTGCCCGCGCAGGTGACGAAGATGAAGAACGCGACCAGGTTCGAGAAGAACATGCCGCTCCAGACGTCTACGCGCATCTTGCGGACGGCGTGGCGCGAGGCGCCCGCGCGGCGCGCGGACAACGTCGTCTCGCCCGCGAGCTCTTCCTCCTCCACCTCCTGGGAAGTCTGCCAGAAGAAGAGGTACGGGGAGATCGTGGTGCCGAGCACCGCCGCGACGAGGAAGAGCTGATTGCGCGAGAACGTGAGCGAAGGCACGAGCGTATGCGTGAGCGCGGCGCCCCAGTCGAGATGCACCGCGAGCGCGACGGCCACGTACGAGAAGAGCGTGAGCGTGAGGTACTTCAGGTATTTCGCGTAGCGCGCGTACGTGGTGAACACCTGCAGGAGGAGGCTCGCTCCCGCGAACAGGACGACGAGGAGCTCGAACGCGAGGCCGGGCACCAGGAGCCGCGTGGCCGCGGCCATCGCGCCGAGGTCGGCGGCGATGTTGAGCGCGTTCGCAAAGAAGAGAAGCGCGGTCACGGTGTAGAGCGCACCCGCGGAATGGTGCCGGCGGATGTTCGCCGCGAGCCCTCTCCCGCTCGCGACGCCGATGCGCGCGCACATCTCCTGCACGACCGCCATGAACGGGAACGTGAACAAGGGCATCCAGAGGAGCTGGAAGCCGTAGCGCGCGCCGGCCTGCGAATACGTGACGATGCCGGACGGGTCGTTATCAGCCGCACCGGTGGTGAGGCCGGGTCCCAAGGTGTCCCAGTACTCTTCCGCGAGCTTGAACGGCACCTTGCTCATGACCGCGCGCTCGCCCTGCTCGGCGGCCTCGGCGGCTCCTTCGAGGGCGCGCGCCGGCGTCGCGAATGCCTCTTCGAGCGAGGGCGCGGATGCCGGTTCTTCGTTCGATGCCATCCTTAGCATGATAGCGCTCCCCTGCCCGCGTTCACGGAGTTTCCACGGGCCTTCAGGAAGGCGGGGACGGGCTCGCCCGCGGCGCTCTTGCGCCCGGCGTGATATGGTTACCCTTGTAGAGCATCATGAATCCCGCTCAGAAGCTTCCTCCGAAAGCATGGGTGCACGCGCTCCCGCAGTCCCGCGTACCCCGCCCTGCCGTGCTTGTCGACTGGCCGAAGTACCTCCTGTGGCTCGTCATCACGCCCGTCCACCCGTACGTGCGCGATTCCCTCACGTATCTCGGCGTCCTGCGGCATAAGGGCCGCCAGCACTACCTCCTCGGGAAGCTCGCGGCGACCGAGACGTTCGAGAGCGTCATCTCGTATCTCATAGACCAGGGGTTCGGCAACCATTTCGTCGCCTGGCGCGACGAGGGCGAGATCGCATCCCTGCGCAAGGTGCCGGATTTCCGGCACCAGTTCCATATCCGCTTCTTCCAGGATGGCGAGGTGCGCGGCCATTACGAATACACGCCGGAATTCCGCCCGTTCGACCACTTGCTCGAGATTGGCGCCGAAGACCGCCGGCAGGAATTCCTCGAAGTCCTCGGCGACCGCATCATTCCCGCCTGACACGCAAGACGTACAGCGCCGGCCCCTTGCGGGGCCGGCGCTGATTTTGCCGCCGCACTTGTGCTACTGCGCGAGCGTGCGGAAGGACACGTCGGTCGGCACCGCGAAGACGGACGCGTCCGCAGTCCACGGCTCGCAGTCGTAGGAGTAGGCCGTGCCGGCGCTGAAGCTCGCGCTCCCGGAAGCGCCCGCAGAGGACTGCGCGGAAGCCGACGCCGTCATCGGCACCTTGATCCCCATCGGCATCATGGGCGACCACGTGTACACATCCGTGCCGTCGGCGATCATGTGGCTCTCCATGGAGCCGTAGCCTGAGACGTTCGTCGTGAAGTCGCCGCGGACCTTCCCGCTGGAGGAATAGATCACGCCGGAGGAGACGGCCTGGTCGGTATTCGTGTTCATGGTGCACTTCCAGCTGCCCTGCCTCCCCATGAGGTCCGAGACGGAACCGGTGTAGGCGCCGCTCTGATTCGCGTTCCCCACCGCGGCGGTCTCCTGCGTTCCTGCGGACGGCGAAGCGCTCGGGAGGAAATATACTGCCCCGCCCACTGCGATGAGAGCGACGACCGCGAGCCCGACGAGCGTGGTGTTTTTCATGGATGAAAGGGTTATATGCAAAAAGTATAACGCACAGCGCCGACCCCTTGCGGGGCCGGCGCTGTGTCTTAGCTGCCGATTAGCGGAACCACGCCCAGAACCGGAGATGCCCGAGGCCGTGCTCGAAGATCTTCACGAACGAGGCGGAGAACGAGTCGCCTGCGGTCGAGGTCGCGGTCGTCGTGCCGAAGAGGAGCACCTTCGCGCCGACGGCGAGCGCCGAGGAGGTCGTCGCGGCGCCGTGCGCGCGGAAGACCGTGCTGCTATTGGTCGAGACCGTCGTAGTTGACTTCGCGCCCACCGGGTCGATGGTGAACGTCGAGCCGGTTATCGAGGTGACGATGCCGAGAGTCATGTGCGAGAAGCTCTCTTCCATCTTCGCGCGCCATGAGTCGTGCGTGGAGCTTGCGGTCGCGCGTACGTGATCATCCGCGTCCGCATCGGCGTGCGCATGCGCGCCGAGGGAGAGGTTGAGCCCGTCCGCATGGACCTGCGAGCGGTCGTTCGCGTCCGCGTGCGCGCCAAGGCCGATGTTGAGACCGAGGCCGTGCGCGGACGCTGCGGGCGCCGCGGCGAACAGGAGCGCGGCAAGCCCGGAGGCGAATGCAAGTTTCGTGTTCATAGGTTTCGAGTGGATAGAAGCCCCTCGCGGGGCTGTGTATGAAGACGATGCGCGCCCGGCCTTCTTTCAGGCCGGGCGCTTCCTCGTGAGCCGCGGATGAAGCGGCCTATCCCTTCTGGGTGTCGTCGGGCGGCGTGATGTTCGTCGCCTTGATGACGCCGATGTCCTGGTAGAGCGAGTCCGTGCGCGGCGTGAACGTGCGAGCGGAAGTCATGGGTTCGTAATGAGGGTGATAACGCCTTGCATCGTATCTCATTACGACGGCGGGCAAAAACAAGACCCCGGCGCGAAAGAAGCGCCGGGGTGAGGAGGATCCATGCGCCCGTTCCCAGGATGGACGCACCCCTCGAGTATCCGGCCGTTAGGGGGACGACGGCGGCCAGACCTCCTTACTGCGAAAAATTATAATACGTTATTCCGCACCGCGCAACCTTTTCGCGCAGTCTTGCCTTCCGGAGCCTTCTGGTATCATTGCCGCGGGTCATTGAAAGCGGAGGGAGCTATGTCCATGTTCCTGATTATCGCCGCCTGCGCCGCGAAGCTGAGCACGGCGACGATCGAGACGCCTGAGGTAGCGCGCTCGCTCGCGCCCGATTGCCGGGTCTACGAAGTCAACGGCGATATGTTCCAGTCGCCGGTCGGGAACGTCTCGAACCCGATTCCCGCTCCGGCTCTCACGATGAACGAGTGCCGGGCGCGCGGTCCGATTCTCGCGCAGCAGTACTTCGACCAAGCGTTCGGGCAGAGCGGGAGGGATGTCATTATCGCCTTGTTCCCGGTCGTGCGGGTGTGGTGCGTCGACCGCCCCGATCCGGGCCTGGAGATCTGATTCACGAAACCGCCACGGAGAGCCGTCTCTCGGGGCGGCTTTCTGTTTTCATAGATTGCCTCCCACATTCAGTGATATGCTTACGGCGTCCTTTTAACCTTATCTTTATGGAAGGCTTCAAATCCCCAGAATCCATGCGGCCCGGTGAACTGGCCGTTGCGCTCGAGAAGTACGAGCAAGCGGTCGACTCGGCCATGACGGAATTCACCGTGGCCTACGGTCCGGAATCGGGCATCAAATCCGCCGAGGAGTACGCGCGCGCATTGGAAAAGTCGCTTTCAGCGGCTCATCCTGAAGTCTCGTTCTCGGCAGTCTCGGAAGGAGGCCGCGCGATGGACAGTACGGGGCACGCGACTATTCGCATCCGTTTCGAAACGAAGTAGCAGGAGCGTAGGAACGGGCCGCGGCTTCTCCGCGGCCTGTTTCCTTGAATCACCGCATTAATGCGGTGATT
>DATKNE010000054.1:0-5101 GCA_035541515.1 Minisyncoccota bacterium
AGAGGAGCTTCCGGGCGGGCTCTTTCGTGTAGTCAATGATTCGCGCTTTCGCGTCCATAAGCGGGGGCGCGATGTTCGGATGGGCCGGATTCGTCACGATGGCGCCGTGCGCGGGCACTTTCGCGACCGCTTTCCGGAACGACTCCTGGAGCGCCGAAAGCGACGGGAAGTAGTCGGTATGGTCCCATTCGAGATTCGTGATGACGAGCATCTCGGGCGAGAGCTCAAGGAGGTGATCCTTGTATTCGCACGCCTCGACGACGAAGAGGTCGGAAGCCCCGGCGACGTAATTGCTACCGAAGTCTTTCATCAGGGAGCCGACGATGGCGGTCGGCGACTCTCCCGCGTCTATGAGGATTTTCGCGAGCATGCCGGTCGTCGTCGTCTTGCCATGCGTGCCCGCGACCGCGATGGTGCGCTTCCCTTCGGACACCTTCCCGAGCATCTGGAAATACGAGAACTGCGGGATGCCGAGCTCTTTCGCACGCGTTCGTTCGGGATTATCGGAAGGCACCGCATCGCTATACACCACCGCTTCGGCATCCGCCGGCACATTCGCGGCCTTTTGCGGCATCAAGACCGCGATTCCTTGCTTCTCGAGCATCTCGGTTACCGGGCTCGCGCTCCTGTCCGAGCCGCTCACAGCAACGCCATCGTGCTTGAGCATCTGCGCCAAAGCGCTCATGCCGATGCCGCCGATGCCGACGAAATGCGCCTTTTTCATGAGCGAGGGCGCGCGAGCGCGACGAACCGGTCATTGCGGTCGTACTCGTTCTTGAACATGCCGAACGAAGCGAACGCCGGCGAGAAGAGGATGATGTCGCCCCTTTCCGCGGCGCTGCGCGCCGCGGAAACCGCCTCCTCGAGCGAATCGAATACGACTGCGGTCTCTGGCAGCTCGCTCTTGATGCGCTCCGTTCCGGTCCCTGCAAGCAGAACGACTTTCTTCACCCCCGGCAGGCGTGCCAGAAGCGCATTCATGTCGAGCCCCTTGTCGGCCCCGCCCATGATGAGGATGGTGTTCTCCGCGCCGAGCGCGTCCAAGGCCGCGAGCGTGGCTTCCGGCGTCGTCGAGTTGTTGTCGTTGTAAATCCTCACCCCGTCTTCCTCTCCGAGAAGCTCAAGGCGGCCCGGCACGCCCCGGAACGACTCGAGTGCCTTTTTGCTCGTCGCGTCATCGATGCCGAATGCGCGCGCCGCCGAGAGCGCGAGCGCGGCATCGTAGCGGTTGTGGATGCCGGGAATCCTGAGCGTCCAGTCCGACGGCAGCTTCGACTCGTCTGCGACGACGGCATGCGCGACGATGTGTTCGCCGAACGCTTCGATCAAGGTCGCAGCGCACTGCTTCCCCATCACGAGCGTGTCGTCCGGGGATTGGTAGAGGAAGATGTTCGCCTTATCGGCCAAGTATTGGCCCGGGTCGCTCTTGTAGTAATTGAGGTGGTCCTGGAAGAAGGTCGTGAAGACCGCGATCTGCGGCGAGAGGCTCGCTTCGCCGAGGCCCTGGCATTGCCAGGAATCGAGCTCCAAGGCCGCGACGTGCTCGGGGGTCGCTTCCTTCAGCAGGGCGAGCGTCGAGACCCCGCGCACGTTCCCGCCAAGCAAAGCCTTCTTGCCCGCCTCTTCCAGGATCGCAGCGATCATGTGCGTCACGGTCGACTTGCCGCGCGTGCCTGTGACGCCGATGGCCGGGATTCCCGCATGTTCCATGAAGAGGTCCGCGCTCATGCGCACGGGGATGCCGTGCTCCTTCGCTTCCGCCACGTACGGGGAGTCGAGCGGCACGCCCGCCGCTTTCAAGATGAGGTCGCGGTCGCGGAAATCCTCGAGCCGGTGCTCGCCGAGGACGAAGGTGATGTTCGGGAATCGTTCGAGCCGGGCCACGGATTCGGCAAGCTGTTCCTTCGACTTGAGGTCCGTGACGACGAGCTCGGCGCCGCACTCGGCGAGGTATTCCGCATCGCCGACGCCCCGGCCCAAAAGACCGAGTCCCATGACGGTGATCTTCTTCCCGCGGAAATAAGCGGAAGCGTCCATGCGACGCATCGTAGCGCACGGGCGCCCGCCCTGCTACTCGAGACAGCTTTCGGTGACCTGCGTATCAGCGTGCGTGAGCGGAAGCGACGACTTCGGAACCTCGATAATCTGGTACGGAGCGGTCAATTGCTCTGCCAGGACGCAGCTGCCGCCCGGAGAGGAGATGGTGATTCCGATCCTACGTTCGGACGCCGTGTCGGCCACGCTCGAGACGGCGATGGAATACCCTGCGGTCGTCTTCTGCCCCGCGAACACGGCGATGACATCGTACGCGCTGAAATCAACCTCCGGAACCTGGCCTGCCGCGTCGGTCATCTGCCAGAGCTGCTGTAGCTCGGGTTCCGAGTGAACCGCGTAATTCCTACGCGAGAGAACGGTCGAATTCGCGCCGTGAGCGAGCTCGGAGTAGGTGACGGGCGTGCCGCTCACCTGCGAGGACGCGGCAGGCTGATGATGGTCGTAGAAATACACCGCCGTGCCCGCAAGCACCGCGACGGCAGCGAACAGAAGAAGCGTGAAAGGGCCGCGCATATGAGACCAGTATATGCTCGCCGGCCCGCGCCGAGGCGCCTGGGTGGGTATAACGAGTGCAAGTGGAAGGATTCGAACCTTCGACCGCTCGAGTATCAGTCGAGTGCTCTACCAACTGAGCTACACTTGCGAAGCGAGGTGAAATGACCGAACCTCATGCGGTTTGGGTCCGGTCATTCTCGCCGAACGAGCAAGGGTATGTCCGCATACGCTTGCGTAGGGCGATACTATCAAAAAACGCACCCTCCTGCTAGAGTCGCGGAGAGAACCGCAGAAGGAGGCCGATATGAAGCCCGTACTCGTGATGAGGAGCGCGTTCATGGTAGCGATTCTCGCCATGTTCACGCCTCTTTTGTGCCCGATTCCGAAGAAGGATCCCCGGCTCTCGGGCGTCCCGGGAAGCGCGTCCGAGGGCAATCGCGATGCCCGGCGCCGCGACGAGGCGTGGAACAGGAAGCGCTAGGCGCCGCCGATGCGATGTCCCCACCGGGACATCGCATCTTCATTTTCAGTCCGTATACTGGAAGCATCGTGATTCACCGAGGGTCCCGGCCCCGAGAATCGAAACGAATCCGTAACGTGCGGATGTCCACTCTTGAGGACAAGCTCAGGCGACACCGCAACAAGAAGCGGGTGTGGCGACGATGCGTCGCGCGACTCGCTCTGCTCGAACTCGCGACCATAACCTACGAAGCCGGCTCCTTGGAGCCGGCTTCGTAGGTTCATGCGTGAAAAAGATGTATGCGCTGTTTTGTTCCGCCTAGTCGCAAGCCTTAGAGCGTCAATTGAGCGCTCCAAGCCCTGCACCGGATTACGTTCCCCGGCACTCGGATAGCGTTTAGGGACGACTATCATCTCCCCTGATTCTTGCGAATCAGATCGACATGCTATGCCTTTCGGGCGATAGCGGTTCCAATTGGATATGTTCCACGAGCAGCTTCCGCTACCCGTGCCTTGTTACGACTTACTCCCTGTCACTGAATTTACCGTAGTACCGCGCGAGGCGGTCCTTCGGGTATCCCCAGCTCCCTTGAGTTGACGGGCGGTGAGTACAAGACTCGAGAACGTATTCACCCCGGTTTGGCTGACCCGGGATTACTAGCGATTCCGGCTTCATGAGGTCGATTGCAGACCTCAATCCGTACTGGGGCGCGTTTTAAGGGATTTGCTCCATCTTGCGATATCGCATCCCGCTGTACGCGCCATTGTATTATGTGTGCGGCCCAAGGTATCAGAGGGACATGCTGATCTGGCGTCATCCCCACCTTCCTCTCCCGTGAGGGAGCAGTCTCGCCTGACCGTATAGGCAACAGGCAACGGGGGTTGCGTTCGTTACCCCACTGAAGGGAACAGTTCAAACCACGAACTGACGACGACCATGCATCACCTGTCCAACACCCTCGAAGGCTCTCCGTCTTTCGACAGAGATGCAGTTGGATTTCTAACCTTGGTAAGGTTCTTCGTTTGTCTACGAATTAAGCCACATAATCCACCGCTTGTGCGAGTCCCCGTCTATTCCTTTGAGTTTTAATCTTGCGATCGTACTACCCAGGCGGCTCGCTTACCGCGTTAGCTTAGCCTCACAGAGGGTCGATACTCCGTAAAGCGAGCGAGCAACGTTTAGGGCCAGGACTACCGGGGTATCTAATCCCGTTCGCTCCCCTGGCTTTCGTGTGTGAGCGTCAGATTCGGACCAGTGCACTGCCTTCGCCTTTGGTGTTCCCCACGATATCAACGGATTTCACCCCTCCACCGTGAGTTCCATGCACCTCTTCCGACCTCGAGCCCTGCCGTTTCCCCCGCGAGCCGCAGGTTAAGCCTGCGGATTTTACGGGAGACTAACAGGGCCGCCTCGACACCCTTTACGCCCAATGATTCCGGGTAATGCTTGGGGCCTCTGTATTACCGCTCCTGCTGGCACAGAGTTAGGAGCCCCTTATTCATCGGGTACCGTCAATGATTTCTTCCCCGATAAAAGATGTTTACGTACCGAAGCACTTCATCCATCACGCGGCGTCGCTCCGTCAGGCTTTCGCCCATTGCGGAATATTCTCGTCTGCAGCCTCCCGTAGGAGTATGGACCGTGTCGCAGTTCCATCGGTGGGGATCGGCCTCTCAGCCCCCCTAAGCGTCGTAGCCTTGGTAGGCCGTTACCCTACCAACTAGCTGATACTACGCAGGCGACTCCCGAAGCGAAAAACCTTTACCCTTGCGGGACTATCGGGGATTACCCCGTCTTTCGACGAGCTATACCCGACTTCGGGGGATCTACCTACGCGTTACTACCTCGTTTGCCGGTTGCCCTTGCGGGCCCCCTTGACTTGCATGACTTATCCACGCCGCCAGCATTCACCCTGAGCTAGGATCAAACTCTCACTAAGAATAGGCGGAACAAAACAATTCATCACATCTTTTCTCACATCGCTTGCGCGATGCGAGGATTCACACGTATATGGTATTTCAAGCAACAGCGCCAGAACGCAAACGAGCTCTCTCGAGCTCTTTCGTTTGGCTCACCTGCCCTGTTCGATTT
>DATKNE010000055.1:0-6709 GCA_035541515.1 Minisyncoccota bacterium
CTCCCGAAAGGAAGCGCGTCGGGAGGCGCGCACGCCTCGGCGAGCGCGAGCTCGACAGCTCAGTAAACAGGTTCCTGGTGCTGAGAAACGGTGCCCCGTGAGGGGCGCCGTTCGTTATCCGGAAATAGGGCGATAGCGGCCCGCGTATTAGAATACGCGGGCCGCTCATGCCCCCTGAACACCTCACCGATGAAGAAATCGTCCGCCGTGCGCTTAAGGAGAAGGACGCATTCGCGCCCCTCATCGAGCGGTACGAGGCGAAGCTCGCCCGCTATCTGGAGCGGCTGGGGCTTTCCGTGCGCGAGGACCGCGAGGACGTGCTCCAGAACGCGTTCATCAAGGCGTACCGTAACCTCAACAGCTTCGATCCCGAGCTGTCGTTCTCATCGTGGATGTACCGCATCGCGCACAACGAGGCCATGAGCTTCTTCCGCGCCCGCCGCGCCCGCCCGCAAGTGGAGCTCTCGGAAGAGGGCGAAGCGCTCATCGTCGAGCTCAAGGACGAGAGCGCGGACGCTTCCGCCTCGGCGGAGGCGCGCATCTCCCGCGAGGAGCTCGCGCGTGGGCTCTCCCGGCTCCCGGAGCGGTACCGCGACGTGCTCGCGCTCAGGTTCTTCGAGGACAAGTCGTATGCCGAGATGTCTGATATCCTCCAGGTGCCGGTAGGGACGGTCTCCACGCTCGTCCACCGCGCGAAGCATGCGCTCCGTGCCGCTCTCCCCGACACGTTTCACCCATGAATACCGAACCCAACGCCGCGCTCGCCGACCGCATACTCAGCCGCATCAAAGGCGAGGGCATCGTCCCGCGCCCGCGCTGGGAATTTTTCGTAAAGAACGTCGCGTTCTGGGCCTTGGGCGCGTTCGCGGTAGCGCTCGGGGCGTTCGCGTTCTCCGCAGGCCTCTTCGAGGTCGAGAACGCCGGCTGGCAGTTCTACGCGGCGACCCATGGCGACCTCCTCACCTTCATCCTCGAAGCGATGCCGTTCCTCTGGCTGCTTGCGCTCGCGCTCTTCATCCTCCTCGGCTACGCGAACATCCGCCGCACGAAGCGCGGCTACCGCTACCCGCTCTCGCTTATCGCCTTCGGCGCGGTCCTCACGTCGGTCGCGCTCGGCACGGGGCTCTATGCGGCCGGGCTCGGAGCAGAACTCGAGGAAGCGGTCGGCGATCATCCGCCGTTCTACCGCCCGGTCTTGGTCGAACAGCACGTGTGGTGGGAAGCGCCGGGGAAAGGGCTTCTCGGCGGAACGGTCGTGTCGCTCGCGACCGACACGGCCACTTTCGTGCTGAAGGATTTCTCCGGGCGGACCTGGACGGTCTCGAGCGGCGGGCTTCCTCCGCAAGCAATCACGCTTCTCGCGCGGGGCGGCACGGTCCGGGTCGTCGGCGTGCCCGTCGTCGCCTCCACCTCGGACTTCGATGCGTGCTTCATATTCCCGTGGCAGACGTTCGGCGTAGCGAAATCCGGGCCGCTCCCGCCGCCGATCGCCGTCATCTCTTCATCGAGCGAAACAGGAATGACGAGCGTGCGTATTCAACAGTGTAAGAGCATCGGCTCTTATCGGCAGCTTCGCAGCATCGAAGATGCAGGAAGCTTCTAGCTTCGCGAACGCCATTGCGAGCTGGCGAACGCGCGCGGACTCGATGCTGCGAAGCTGCCGTCCACGGCCCCGGGTACGGGGCCGTGTTATTTTTCCTGCATGAAACCTGACGAAGCGGCGTTCGAGCGCCTCGCCGCGGAAGAATTCAACCGCATCCCCGAGCGCTTCATGAAGCGCATCGCTAACTGCGCGCTCCTTATCGCTGAGGAGCCGGACGAAGCCACCCGGAGGGCGGAGGGGCTCGGTCCGGAAGAGACCTTGCTCGGCCTCTATCACGGCGTCCCCGCGACCGAGCGCGGCGATTTCTATAGCGGTGTCCTGCCCGACACCATCACGCTCTTTCGTCTCCCGCTCATGGAAGAGGCGGAAATGCTACTCGAAGAGGGGAGGGCAAAGGATGAAGAGTCTGCGCTCCGGCTCGCCATCCGGGAGACGCTTTGGCACGAGATAGGCCACCATTTCGGCATGAGCGAAGCGGAAGTGCATGCCCGCGAAGAGGGCGGAACGAATGAATTCAAGTGAAAGGAGTGTATACTAGTCTTTACATGCAAAAAGCTACATTCGCGGCAGGGTGCTTCTGGGGAGTCGAGGCGTCATTTCTCACGGTGCCGGGCGTCGTTGACGCAGTGTCCGGATATGCGGGCGGGCACGTCGATAATCCGACGTACGAGAACGTGTGCACGGGGAAGACCGGGCATGCGGAATCGGTCGAGGTGACGTTCGACCCCGACAAGGTGTCGTACGAGACCTTGGTGCGGAAGTTCTTCAAGCTCCATGACCCGACGCAGATGAACCGACAGGGACCGGACGTGGGGGAGCAGTACCGTTCGGTCATCTTCTATCACGACGAGGCGCAGAAAGAGGTTGCTGAGCGCCTGAAGAAAGAGCTCGCGCCGGAATATCTGCCGAGAACCATCGCCACTTCGATCGAGCCGGCCAAGACGTTCTGGAAGGCGGAAGAATACCACCAGCGCTACGCTGAGAAGCATCCCGGAAGAGTCGTTTGCCACATATAAACGGGCATTTTCCCCCGGCGGGAGTACAATGAAGATATGAATACCTTCTTCGCGCGATTCAAAGAGAATCAGTTCGTCCCGCTCGGGCTCATCCTCGGCGTCGCGTTCCTCGTCGTGGGAATCATCGCGGCCTGGACCGCGGTCTCCATAAAGAACGCGAGCGACACGCTCACCGTGACCGGGTCGGCGACGACGAACGTGTCCGCTGATACGGCGAAGTGGACGGTGACCGCGAACCGCACTGCGTACGAGGCCGGCATCCCGGTCGCGACCGAGCAGGTGCTCGCCGACACGAAGAAGATAGTCGCCTTCTTCAAGAGCGCCGGCATCCCGGCGGACTCAGTCGTCGTCGGTGCCGTACACACCGACCAGGATTATTCCTACAGCTCCGATTCGAGCGCGCCGAAGCGCTACGTCGTGCGCCAGGACGTGACGGTTTCCTCGAACGACCCGGCGCTCATCCAGAAGCTTTCTCAGGACACGTCGCCCCTCACGGGCCAGGGCATCGTGCTCACGGTGCTGGACCCGCAGTACCTCCTCTCGGACCTTCCGAAATATCGCGTCTCGCTCGCGGGCGACGCGATGAAAGACGCGAAGGCGCGCGCGGAGCAGCTCGTGAAGGATGCGGGGCAGTCAGTCGGCCGCCTGAAGAGCGCCTCGACCGCGGCGGTGCAGGTGATGGCGGCGAACTCGCTCGACGTGTCCGACTACGGCACGTACGACACGAGCACCATCGACAAGACCGTGATGGTCTCGGTGCGCGCGACGTTCTCGGTCAATTAACGCACACGAACGACCCCGCAGGCTCTGCCTGCGGGGTCGTTCTCTATTTCTCCTCCTGCTTTTCGAACTCGAGGCACACGCTATTGATGCAGTAGCGCTTGCCGCCCTTGTCGGCCGGCCCGTCGTCGAAGAGGTGTCCCAGGTGGCCGCCGCAGTTCTTGCAGTACACCTCGGTGCGGTGCATGCCGTGAGAGTCGTCCGCGCGGGTCCCGAGGTTCTCCGCGACCATCGGGTCGGTGAACGAGGGCCAGCCGGTGCCGGAATCGAACTTCTGATCCGAAGAAAACAGCACGTTCCCGCACTGCTTGCAGCGGTAGACGCCGGGCTCGTGGTTGTCCACGTACTTCCCGCTGAACGGGGCTTCCGTGCCGCCCTCGAGCAGGACCGCTTTCTCTTCCGGGGTGAGTTCTTTCATGGCCGTATTCTAGCATTGCGAAGGGGCAGGGGAGGGCGTAGGATACGGCATATATGAAACGAATCGGCGTGGGCGTCATCCTCGTGCTTGCATTCCTGGGCCTCGCGGATTCGAGCTATCTCGCGAGCCATGCGGCGAGCGGCACGCCGCTCCTCTGCAACATCAATAACCTCTCGGGTTGCAACGTCGTCGCGCAGAGCCCGTTCTCGCACTTCCTCGGCGTGCCGCTCGCCGACTACGGCCTCCTCTTCTTCGGCATGATATTCGTACTCGCCGCGCTCGAGCTCGCGCTTTTCGACCGCCTCCTGCGCCGGGTGCTCCAGGGCCTTTCCGTCATCGGCTTCCTCGCGTCCGTCTACTTCACGGCGGTCGAGGTGTTCCTCATCCAGGCGCTCTGCGTGTACTGCCTCGTGTCGGCCGGCATCGCCGTCCTCATCCTCGTGTTCGCGAGCCTCATCGAGCCGGTCCGCGCGTCCGCGTACGAAGCGTTCGATGCCGAAGAGCCGCAGCGCGTCCCGCCTCCGTTCTCGATGCCGCCCTCGGCATAGCCTCATGAGACGGGCGAGCGCTTTCATACTCCTCTCCGCCGCGCTCTCCGCCCCCGCTCTCGCGAGCGCGGCTCCCGCGCCTGCCACGCTCTCCGCGTTCCGGAACACCGTCGTGGCGGATTCGGCTTCCGGAAACGCCTACGCCGCCGGCCTCACGGTCACGCTCGTCGCGCCAGTCGCGGGCGATTTCTCGTCGCTCGCCGGGTCGATGCTCGTCGCCGCTCCGGTCGCAGGCGACGCGCTCCTCATTGGCGGCTCGGCCGCGCTGCGCGCCCCGGTCACGGGCGACGTGCGCGCCATCGGCGGGAGGCTCTCGTTCTATTCGCCGATAGGCGGCGACCTCGCCGCGATCGGCGCCTCGGTCCGGGACGAAGGGAAGAGCGCGGGAAGCGTCTTCGTCGCCGCGTTCGATGCGGCGCTCGCAGGGGGCGCCGACGGCCCGGTCCGCATCTACGGGAATTCCGTATCCCTCTCGGGCGAGTACGCGAAAGACGTGCAGGTGGTCTCCTCGGGACGCCTCACGCTCCTCCCCGGCACTATCATCCGCGGCAAGCTCGTCTACCGGGCGCCTGAGCCTGCGGAAATCCCCAATTCCGCGAAGGTCCTCGGCGGCATCGCGTACACGAACACCTCCTACCTCCCGAGCTCGAGCGCCTCGCGCGTGCTCTCCTACCTGAGCATCGGCATATTCCTCCTCGTGCGCATCCTCGGCGCGCTCATCCTCGCCGGCCTCTTCGCCGGCCTCTTCCCGCGCTTCGCCGAATCGTTCGCGCGCCGCGCCGACACCGCTCGGCTCCGGAGCACGCTCCTCACGGCGCTCCTCGGCTTCGCCGCGCTCGTCGCCACGCCCGTGCTCCTCGTCCTCCTCGCGCTCACGTTCGTCGGCCTCGGCATCGCTGCCCTCCTTTTCGTGCTCTACCTCCTGCTCGCGTTCCTCGCGGCAATCTACGCCGGCATCCTCACGGGCGCGCTCGCCGTGCGCCGGTTCGGTAGGCGCGAGACGGTGCGCTGGTCCGACGGCGTCCTCGGCATGCTCGTCCTCTCGCTCATCCTCCTCGTCCCGTACGCGGGGCCCCTTCTCGTCGCGCTCCTCATGATGTATTGCGCCGGCGCGCTTCTCCTGCAGTTCTTCCAATTCGCGTTCTTGCGCAGCTAGTCCTTCACAGGCTCTCCCGGATGGCGTCTGCTACACTTCCTTCTCATGACGATGCCCGCCGAAGGCTCTCCCGCTCCCGCGTTCTCGCTTCCTGACCAGGCGGGAATGACGCATGCGCTCTCCGACTACGCGGGGAAGTGGGTGCTCCTCTATTTCTATCCGAAAGACGACACGCCCGGATGCACGCTCGAGGCGTGCCAGATACGCGACCAGTTCCAGGACTTCGGCTCGATAGGCGCGGTCGTGCTCGGCGTCTCGACCGACTCGGTCGCAAGCCATGCCAAGTTCGCGAAGAAATACGACCTTCCGTTCACGCTTCTTGCGGACACGAACAAGGAAGTGGTGGGGAAGTACGGCGTCTTCGGCGAGAAGAAGTTCATGGGCCGGACCTACATGGGCACCATGCGCACCTCGTTCCTCATCCGCCCGGACGGCACCATCGCGAAAGTCTACGAGAAGGTGAAGCCTGAGACTCATGCGGCCGAAGTGATTGCAGACCTTGGGTCGCTCGCGGGCAGGGCGTAAAAAGCCAGCGCTCGGGCCGTTAGGCCGATTTCAACTGTCTTTTTCCGCCCCACCCGCTCGCACCCTGTTTTCGTACGCGCTACACTTCCGGCAATGACTCCTGCCAAGCTCGCCGAGCGCAAAGCGCGCGCGAAGAAGATCGTCGCGTACCTCAAGAAGACATACCCGGACCCCAAGAGCGAGCTGACGCACGAGACACCCTTCCAATTCGTCGCGTCCGTCATCCTCTCGGCGCAGTGCACGGACAAGGCGGTGAACCGTGTCACCGACGTGCTCTGGAAGAAATACAAGACGCCGAAGGATTTTGCAGAGGCGAATCCGGCGACGTTTACGAAAGAAATCTCTTCTATCCCGTTTTTCAACGACAAGGCGAAAGCCATCCTCGGCGCGGCGAGAATCATCGAGGAAAAGTTCGGCGGGAAGGTGCCGAAGACCGAAGCGGAGCTCGTCGAGCTGCCGGGGGTCGGCTACAAGACCGCGCACGTCATCCTCGGCGAGCTCCATGACACCTGGGAGGGGATTCCGACCGATACGCACGTGAAGCGCTTCGCGAAGCGGTTCGATCTCACCGACAACGACGACCTCACGAAGATATCGAAAGACCTCGAGACGCTCGTGCCGAAGGCGGATTGGAAGTACGTGAACAACGGCCTCGTGCTCTAC
>DATKNE010000056.1:0-2987 GCA_035541515.1 Minisyncoccota bacterium
TTTTTGCGGAGAGCGCCGGCATCCGCCGGCGTTTTCGCTTTTCAGCGAAAAGGAGGGATTCGAAGGCCGGACCGCGACGGCGGGAGGCCGGGCTGTCCGCGTTTTCAGCAGAAAACGACGGATAGCCGAATCCCTCCCAGCGCTAGCCCGAATCACCGCATTACTACTTGTATTCTTTTCCCGCCCATTTTCCGGCCTTGCGCATAACCGCCTTGCGGAGCAGAATGCGCCCAGGACGTTCACTGTAAACACAGGAGGCTGTCATGGCCCAAGAGCTCGTGCCGAACGACCCTGTCCTGAGGGCGTTCTTCAGCGGCGCTAGTATCGCGAGCGGGCGCTACCAGAGCGCGCGAGCCGTGCTCGAGAAAGGCGTTCCGCTCACGACGGCCGTTCCCGGCCTCTCGGGAACAACGCTCAGTCCTCACGACATCGAGCTTGAGCTCGCGCTCATGCTCCGGGAGTGCGTCGAGTCCCGTTCTCCTCTGCAATGCAATGCAGAGGGCACCAGCGTCCTCACGGTCGCCGGGCTCGGAGAGTATCTGGGGTACGTCAGGCTCGCCCGCGGCCAGCTCGACATCCTCAAGCGGTGCGGGCTTGCGCATCATCCTGCGCCGCTTGCCTTGCGCCCGGTGTGGCTCCAGGACCAAGTCCGGAAGGACACGACCAAGGAGGTGCTCGGACGCATCTTCTCGCGGCTCCGGAACCCAGCCAGGGAAGTCATCCAGGATTCGGTGAATAGCGCGCGGATCAAGCCACCCGTATGCCTGGCCGAAGTGCAGTTCTTCTAGCTCATGCACGGATACGACTGCGGCGCGCCTCTTGGCGCGCCGCTTCTTTGTACGCCCGGACGAGCGCGCGATTATTTCGCTGCCGTTATGAGCTTATAGGGACCGCCGTGGATGACGCCCGCGTCGTTTCGCGCCGTGATGCGGAACCAGTATTCCGTATTCGGCTTCAAGTTCTGCAGATAGCCGCCCGCGCCGATGATGTTCTGGCCCGGCGCGGCATTAATGACGGGCGTCGAGGAGCCGAAGTTCGTCGTGGTGCCGTACTCGAACCAGTACTGCGCGCCGTCAGGACCGGGGATGATCTGCCCGACCACGACCGCGGTCGTCGAGGAGACTGCGGCATAACCGGACGTCTGCACTGCCGCCTTCACGCCTGAGTGGCCATAGGTCGTGTCGCCCGTGGTCGAGGCTTCCGCGCCTCCCGGGTTCGGCGTCGAGGCGGGGGAAGTTCCTCCCCAGAGGTAGAAGGCGCCGAGCACGATGACGATGAGCACGACGGCGCCGATGAGGATGCCCGAAGAATTTTTCATGGTTGCGAGAGTTAGGAGTACGCGAGTGTCGCGTCCCGAAGTTGTAAACCTATGTTCATGAAGGCCGAATGAACGGCTGACGGGCTAATGCGCGAGCGCGACGGGGAGGATGCGCGACGCGCCAGCCGAGGCGAGCGCGTCAATGGCCGCCTGCATCGTCGCGCCGGTCGTGATGACGTCGTCGAGGAGGATGCAGGTTACGTCTGGAGCGGCGGAGTGCGCGGGCGCAAAGGCGCCGCGCATGTTCGTCTCCCGCTCGGCTCGGGAAAGGGAGACCTGCGAAGCCGTCTCGCGCGTGCGGAGAAGAAGCCCATCTAATATAGGTATGCGAAGCGTGCTTCCGACGCGACGGGCGACCTCCTCGGCCTGATTGAATCCGCGCTCCCGCAGGCGCTCCCGCCCGAGCGGGACGGGAACGAGCCACAACCGCTCGCTGTCCTCTTCGAGGCCGGAAAGATAGGCCGCCAGAGCTTCGCAGAGGAGGTCGAGCGCGCGGCGGCTCCCGTGATACTTGGCTTCATGGATGGCCGCGCGCACGCGTTCGTCGGAAAACGGCAGGAGCGAGACGGTCGCAGGAGTCGTCCGCGCGACCGGGAAGGGGCGCAGAGCGTCGGCGAGCGCGCGGGGCGGCATCTCCCGCACCATTCTCTCGTCGGCGCGGGGAGGGAAGAGAAAATCCAGCCAGCGGCGGATACTGCTCATGCTACTATCTTCGCATGGCATTCTCGTTCGCAAGCCTCTTCAAGCCGAAAGAGAAGAGCGTCATCGGCGTGGACATCGGCTCCTCGTCGCTGAAGGTCGTGCAGCTGCGCCGCGAGCGCGGCAAGGCCGTGCTCGAGACCTATGGCGAGCTCGCGCTCGGCCCCTACGGCGGCTCGGAAGTGGGGCAGGCGACGAACCTCTCCGCGGAACAGATAACCGAGACCCTGAAAGACCTCCTGCGCGAAGCGAAGGTCACGACGGCGCAGTGCGGCGTCTCCATCCCGTTCGCGCGGTCCCTGCTCGCGCTTGTCGCGCTCCCGTACCGCAGGAACCAGAGCGAGCAGAAGACGGTCATCGAGCTCGAAGCGCGCAAGTACATCCCGGTGCCCGTGAGCGAAGTCCAGCTCGACTGGTTCATCGTCCCGGACATGGGCCCTGCCGAGAAGAAAGAGGACAAGAAGAACGTCGAAGTCCTGCTCGTCGCCGTGCACAACGACGAGCTGAAGCTCCTGCAGAGCGCGGTCACGGGCGCGGGGCTCACTCCGAGCTTCTTCGAGATCGAGATCTTCAGCACGATACGCTCCGTCGTCGACGAGCACGCGAAGCCGGTGATGGTGCTCGACATCGGCGCGTCCTCGACGAAGACATACGTGGTCGAGCGCGGCGTCGTGGCGTTCTCGCACGCGATCGGCGTGGGGAGCCAGGACATCACGCGCGCCATCGCCGCGTCGCAGAACCTCTCCATCGCGCGCGCGGAAGTCTTGAAGAAGGAGCAGGGGCTCTCGGGGGGAGGGGACTCGAGCCAGACGGAGACGGTGTTCTCGCGCATCTTCTACGAAGCGCACCGCGTCATCGTGCAGTACGAGACCGAGCATAAGAAGTCCATCGCTGGCATCGTGCTCACGGGCGGCGGCGGCGTCACCAAGGAGCTCGGCGCGTACGCGAAGAAGACGTTCTCGATAGACGT
>DATKNE010000057.1:0-6998 GCA_035541515.1 Minisyncoccota bacterium
TGCGTCTTCCCTTCTCTCTCGCGCGCGACGCCCCAGCGCGGCGGCACGGAGCGTATGCGGACGATTTCCGCTTCGATCGTGCCGCGGTCTTTCGCCGGATGCCCGTATGCGAACGCGCGGTAGACCTTCTCGGTCGAGCGGTCCTGGAACTGGGATTTCAAGAATTCGTATGCCGCCTGCGTCTTCGCGAGAATCATCACGCCGGAGGTGCCGCGGTCGAGCCGGTGCACGATGCCCGGGCGCGGGACGATCGCTCCTTGCGGGCTCGTCCACGGCTCGCCCACGTCCTTGCTCTGCGGATACTGCGCGAGCATCCAGTCGGCAACCGACGGTTCTTCCGTGCGGCCGTCGCTATGCACGACGAGCCCCGCAGGCTTGTCGATGACGACTACGTCAGCGTCTTCGTAGATAATTCTGGGTTCCACACCCGTACACTATCACTTCCCGCGCCTGCGCTCGCGCGCGGCGTAGTCGGCGAAGATGCGCTCGAGCTCGTACAAGGTGAAGTCGGGCCAGAGGGTTTCCGTGAACGCGAGCTCGCTGTAGGCCGCCTGCCAGATGAGGAAATTCGAGAGCCGCCGCTCGCCGCCCGGGCGGATGATGAGATCGAGCTCGGGCAAGTCGCGCGTCGAGAGGTGCGCGGTCACGTCTTCTTCGGTCAGCTTCGTCTTCCCTTGCGCGAGCGCCTCATTCACTGAATCGATTATGTCGGCATGGCCGCCATAGGAAACCGCGAGCGCGACCGTGCCGTTCGGGTTATCCGCCGTGAGACGCTCGATGTTGTTCATGAGCTCTTGGAGGCGCGGCGAAAATCGCTCGCGCTGCCCGATGAAGCGTATCCGTATGCCCGCGGCGTGCACCTTCGGGAGCTGGCGGTCGAATTCCGCGAGCGCGCGCTCGAAGATGCCCATGAGCGCATCCACCTCCTCTGGCGGCCGCTTCCAGTTCTCGGTCGAGAACGCGTAGAAGATGTAGTTCTCCGTTCCCCAGCGCTCGCGCACCTCCGTATAGAAATCGAAGAAGCGCATGAACACGTCGCGGCCGGCGATGTGTCCGGCCGACGGCGGCAGCGCGCGCGCTTTCGCCCAGCGGCGGTTGCCGTCCATGAATATCGCGACGGTCTTCGGGCCTTTCTGAGGTTCCATCCTTGTTCCAACTTCCTGTGTACGGGAATCGTTTCAGTGCACCCTGAGGGACTCGAACCCCCGACCTTCCCGGTGTAAACGGGTTGCTCTACCAACTGAGCTAAGGGTGCTGGTGGGCATGGAGGGACTCGGCCACGCATAAATCCTCGCTAGGATTTTGCGCGGCCCCGCCTCGCGCCGTCGCGCTCCGGCTTTCGAGTCCCTCACTGCCTCACTAACAATAGTCGCTCGATGCGTTTGCATCCAGCTCCTTTGTTAGTGGGCATGGAGGGACTCGAACCCTCAAGTCTTGCGACATACGCTTCTGAGACGTACGCGTATACCAGTTCCGCCACATGCCCTCTGCTCGCTTCCGCCAGCTGTGCTTCCGGTAGGAATCGAACCCACATCAGCGCCTTAGAAGAGCGCGGCTCTATCCATTGAGCTACGGAAGCGGATAGTGCTTACCCTAGCGCATCCGTTCCTTTATTGCGACGGGTCGGCGTACCTGTACTCCCCGCTCCGGTACTTCGCTTCCTCGGCGGCGCGCGCCTCGAAGACCTCGTGGATCTGGTCGAGAGTCGCCTGGCTGAATACCGGGGTCGTCGAGGCCGCCGCGGCGCCGATGGTCTTCCCCTGCGCGAGGCGGTCGAACGCCCACAGGTTCCAGACGATGAGTCCCGCAAACGCGATGCCGGCGAGCGTGAGCAGGGCGAACCATCCGCTCGCCGGGTCGCGGAGCGCGCCCTGCCGGAGGAGGAATTTCGCGCGCGCGATGTATCTCGAGTACGGCATACGGGTTATAGGGGCGACAGGCCGCCCGAAGGCTGCGGCGCTTTCGACGGGAGCGCGGCGGGGGTCGAGGTCGCGGAGGCGCTCGGAGCGGAGCCCACGATGAGCGCCATGTCCGCGTGCCACTGCCCTTTCGCGCTCTCGCTCACCGACACGTTCTGTACCGCGATGGCGTACGGCGCGTACTCGATGGTGCCCAAGGTGCGCATCACGGCGTCGAACGGGCCGGACGCGGTGAGCGCGAGCGCGAGCGTCGGATGGAGCCCGGCGGACGCGACCGACACGGACACCACGCGCACCTCGGCGCCGAGAGACGAGCCGCGCGATTCGAGGTCGTCGATGAACGGCACGACGTCAGCCTCGGATACGAAATAGCCCTGCACGGCGACCTCGTCGCCGGAAATCTCCGCGAGCGCCGAGCGCGCGGCGGCGATGCGCGCGGCGGCGTCCGTCTTCGCGCGTATCTGGCCTTCGAGCGTAGCGACCGCGGAACTCTCCGAGGCGACCGCGTGGTACGCGACGCCGTAGACGATCGCCGCTACCGCGAGAAGGGCGAGCAGTATGGAGAAATGCGAGAGCGGGCGGTTCATGGCGAAAGCGTCACGGTGATGGTGAACGCGAGGTTCGCGTCCTGCGCGAAGGTGGAGACCGGCAGGTCTACCTTTGCCGAGAACGGCGCGCCGTCGAGGGCGCCCTCGTACTTCCGGAGCGCGTCGCGCGTCGAGGCCGTGCCGACAAGCGCGATCGACGCGGGCGTTTTCCCGGAGGCGGCCGCGTAGTTTACTCCCGAGAGCGAGATGCCCGGATGCGGCACGAGAAGGACGGTGCGGATGATGGCGCTCGCCGACGGCGCGTCCTTGAGCCCCCGGAGCGAGGTCGCGTCCTGCGTGAGCGCGTCAAGCCGGTGCGAGAGGTCGATCTCTTCCGCGGACGTGAGCACCCGGTCCATGCTCGCGAGCCGCGCGCGCTTCTCCTGCGCGGTCGCGGAGAGATAGGTATAGGTCGGTACGAGGAGCACGCTCGCGCTCGCCACGAGCAGGATGAGGAGCGCGAGCGCGACGACGCCGAGCCGGAGGCGCTCTTCGCGCGTCACCTGCCGGTGGCGTTCAGGAGGCAGGAGATCGGTGAGGAGTTCACGCATACAGGCTGGTGTCGCGGAGCGCGAGCCCTATCGCGGTCGCGTACGCGAGCGATTCGCTGTAATCGAGCTCGGGAATCCACGCGTCCCTCGAGGCGAGGTTCGTGAAGACGTCGCCCGGGGAGACCGGGATGTTGAGCGCGCCGGAGAGGTATTCCGGAAGGCCGCGCAAGGACGCGTTGCCGCCGGCGATGATCGCGCGCGCGACCGGCTCGTGGGCGCCGGAGGCGGCCTTGGCCTGCCAGTATTCGAGCCGGCGCGAGAGCTCGTCCCGGATCGCCGAGACGGTCGAGAGCATCGCGGCGAGGTAGTCCTCGTTCCCGGGCGCGGGCACGATTCCTTTCTCCGCCTTCACGCGGCGCGCCTCCGCCTCGGTCACGCCGAAATGCTTCTGCACGGCGAGCGTGAGCGCGTGCCCGCCGATGCCGAAGGTCGCGGCGAAGCGCGGCACGCCGAGCGTCACCACCGCCATCTTCGTGGTGGTCTTGCCGATGTCGATGATGAGGACGGTCGAGGGGTCTCCGATGCGCACCAAGGAGCGCGCCATCGCGAACGTCTCGCCTTCGAGAGCGCGCACGGACACCCGCGCAGAGTCGAACGCCGCGAGCGTCTGGTCCACGATGCGCCGCGCGTAGCCCACGCCGACGATCTTCTCGCCGCCGGACGCGTCCGCGCCGATGCCGACCAGGTCGAACGCGGTCTCAGGGGGCGGAAGCGGCACGAGCTCGTCGAGGCGCTGTTCCACCGCGACGCGCCACTCCTCTTTCGTCGCGCCCGCGGCGCTCGTCTCGAACAGGTACGATTTCGATTCGGGCAGCGTCACGTTCGCGCTGTACGCGCCTATCCCGGACGCCGCTTCGGCGATGGCCGCGGACACCGCGTTGGCGTCGGCTATCTCCCCGTCAACGAACGCTCCCGTGGGGAGGCGCACTTCCGCGTAGCGCGCGAGCTCGAGCCCGTGCGGGTGTTCCGACAGGCGGACGGCCTTCACGCCGCTCGTGGAGAGATCGAAGCCCACCGGAGACGGCACGAGGTAGCGCGGGGGCGCGAATGCCGCGCGCGCGAATTCTCCGATCGTGGCAAGGGACATATCGAGAGTATACCGCGCGTCCCTTCGCGGGTCGGCGGATAATCCGCGGTCAGTGCGCGGACGTGCCGGGCGGCACGCTCCGGTCAGGAGTGAGGAACGCGAACGTCTCGCCTTCCCCGACGGCGAAGAGCATGCCATTGCTCTCGAGCCCCTTGATGGTGCGCGGCTCGAGGTTCGTGACGAACGCGAGCTGGCGCCCGACGAGCGTAGCCGGGTCAGGCACGTACGCGCTGATGCCCGAGATTATCTGGCGCGGGCCGCTCTCTTCTGCGAAATCCACCACGAGCCGCAGGAGCTTGTCAGTCTCGGGCACGCGCTCGGCGCTCTGCACCGTGCCGACGGAGACCTCTATCTTCGAGAACTCGTCGATGGAAATGCGGGGCTTATTCATGGCTCGTATGCGAAAGGTAGCTGGTAAGGATGAGCGCGGCCGCGGAATCGTCCACGTCTGCCCGGACGCGCGGGGAACGGCTCTTCTCTTCTTTGGCCGGCGCGCGGCGCGCCTCGGCACTCGTGTACACCTCGGACTCGTAGAACACTGGGATGCCGCCGCGTGCGGCAAGCGCGTCTCCGAGCGCGTGCGCGGCCTGCGCGACCGGGTTCGGCTCGCCCGAGAGCGAGCGCGATTCGCCGATGACCACGGCGCCCACGTTCTCCTTGGCGATGAGCGCGAGGAGGTCGTCCGCGAGCGAGGACGCGTTCGGCACGATGGCATGCGGGAATCCCATCGTGCCGCCTTCGTCCGAGAGGGCGAGCCCGACCTTCTTCGTGCCGTAATCAACTCCGAGGTACCGCATGAGACCTATTCTATGGTATCCTCCGCGCATATGCATGGCATCCTTCCTATCTATTCCCCGTACGGCGCGAGCATCTTCGTGCCGGTATTCCTCGCGGCGGCCGTCTGGACGGTCACCCTCAAAGGGTTCGCGCTCTGGTATTCCGCACGCGGCGGCCAGAAATGGTGGTACGTCATCCTCCTCATCGTGAACACGCTCGGCATCCTCGAGATCATCTATCTCATCTGGTTCCGTCCGAAATCATTCGAGCTCGAGAAGGAAACGCCGTCGCATTCCTCATCAGCGCCGGCGAACTAGGGCGTTTCTCCGGGAGGGTTGGCAGAGTGGTCTATCGCGCTGGTCTTGAAAACCAGAGTGCCGCAAGGCACCGCAGGTTCGAATCCTGCACCCTCCGCCCAAGGAAAAACCGCGCCACTCCCATGGCGCGGTTCTAATAGGGTATTTCGTCATCGGAACCTGCAGACTCAGCCTGTTTCTCAGGTTCAGGGTCTCCGTCCCAAAGGACTTCAACCTCTTCTTCTGGGTTGAACTCCTCCTCTTCTCCAACCTCGAATGCTCCCAGACCTCCATCGATCTTCTGCACCTCAACTTCGATCTGAGATTTGGGTAAAAGTATGGGAGACTGCCCGCCCTCTGCAGAATAACTGTTTCCGATCTTTATAGCCGGCAGAAGACAATAGGTTTTACCGTTAGTGCGCCGGTAAACCGCGTATTTCATAAGCTCACCGATTTTCTTCTTTTCCATTTCCGGAACCCCGCGCCTGTTGTTTCTAGAGTGACTTTACATAAAGCCTTGTCTTTAGCAATCTCTTCAAGTCATACGGAATCACCCACGCTGTTAGGGTACCGACTTGTTGCCGGAAAGGCAGCAAAAAGATCTTTATGGTTGTTGGGGTATAGGAGTACTAACTGGTGACGGCTTGCAGAAAAACGAACCCGCCGGCTTGCGCCGGCGGGTTCGTTTTTCGTTCGCTTGGACTACATCGAACCGCCCATGCCGCCCATGCCCTGCTTCTTGTGCATGAACAGCTCCCAGAGGGCCGCGAGGCCGACGAGGACGTAGACGAGCCACTCGAGCGTCGGCCAGGATCCGAAGATCATGTTCACGACGTTCCAGTTGCCGCCCGCGAATCCGCCAAGGCCGACGAGGCCCCAGTTGAGGCCGCCGATGATGAGCAGAACGAACGAGACCATATGCATTCCTTTCATGCGAGGGGGTGGAATTAGGACGCGGGGATTCCCGCTATCCATAAGTATGAGGCATTTTTGCCGCGCCGGAGAAGCCCCGGTGCATAACTTCATGAAACCCCGAGTGCATAGGCGCAGGGCTCGCGCCTGTGCTCTGCTATCATTCCCTCATGGCCCGGACAGCCCTTTTCGAATGGGAAGGACGCGAATACGACCACAACCCGAAGAGCGCCGACTGGTATTGGGCGCTCGGCATCGTCGCGACCGCGGGGACGATCGCTTCGATACTGTTCGGCGACTATCTGCTCGCGGCAGTCGTGGCGGTGGCGGCGACAGCGATCGCGCTCCACGCCGCCAAACAGCCTCCCGTGCACCGGTTCCGCGTGATGGAGGACGGCCTCATGATCGGAGAGGAATTCCACCCGTTCGCGCGGATGGAATCCTTTTCCGTGCTCGAGGACGTCAACGGGGCCGAGCCGCCGTGGCTCTCCATCAAGACCGAGCACTGGCTCTACCCGCACCTCGTCATCCCGCTCGAGCGCGTGGACGCCGACGCGCTCTACGCGCACTTCCTCCGGCACGTGGACGAATCCGCGCACGAGCCGCATTTCACTGACTTAGTGGCGAACCTGCTCGGGTTTTGAAAATACGCGTGCTCAGGGTAGAGTGCAGGAATTCGAGTTGATTCGCTCCCGTATGTAGGCATACGAGAGCTTCGCTCGGAGTACCAAGCAAACGAGGACGTTCGCTTCTTATCCTCGCTCTGCTCCCGTCGTTCAATGGATAGGACGGCAGCTTGCGGAGCTGCTGATGCAGGTTCGATTCCTGCCGGGAGCACCCGTCAATACGAAACAGCGCCTTAGGGGCGC